>NZ_JBCOME010000025.1:0-59230 GCF_040924365.1 Ruminococcus sp. 1001136sp1_2201st1_G3_2201SCRN_220225
CGTTGCGCCGGCGAGTGAGCAATCACCATTGTCCGAATGCGTCCGCCTTGAACAACTTTCAACACACTAAATAGCAACAGACCAGGTAATCCCTGGCCTGCTTTATTCTTAGTCATACAGATGGCAGCGCACCTTATGCCCATTTCCCATATCTTTTACCTCAGGCACCTGATTCTTACAAATCTCCATGCACTTCCGGCATCTGGTATGGAACTTACATCCCTTAGGCGGATTCGCCGGGGATGGAATATTTCCCTCCAGAATGATACGGTTTCTCTTCAGATCCGGATCCGGCATAGGAATTGCAGAGAACAGAGCCTCTGTATACGGATGAAGAGGATTTGCAAAAATATCTGATGTGGTACCAGTCTCCACAAGACCACCCAGATACATAACACCGATAGTATCGGAAATATGCTCTACAACGGAAAGGTCATGAGAGATAAACAGATAAGTCAGATTTCTCTTCTCCTGAAGTTCCTTTAACAGGTTGATGATCTGAGCCTGTACCGAAACATCAAGCGCAGAAACCGGCTCGTCACACACAACGAACTCCGGATTCAATGCAAGTGCTCTCGCAATACAGATACGCTGTCTCTGTCCACCAGAGAACTCATGAGGATAACGGTCTTTATGATAAGACTGAAGTCCACAGTCATCCATGATCTTGGTCACATAATCTGCATATTCAGACTTGGGAACCAGGTTATGCTCTCTTACTGCTTCCCCGATGATTTCTCCGACTGGCAGTCTTGGAGAAAGGGAAGAATATGGATCCTGGAAAATAATCTGCATCTTGGTACGCATATCGCGCATCTCTTTATTGGAAAGACCGTAAACATCTTTTCCGTTGAAGAGAACCTGTCCGTCTGTTTTCTCAATCAGCCTTAAGATGGTTCTTCCTGTGGTAGATTTACCACATCCGGACTCTCCAACCAGACCCATCGTGGTTCCTCTCTTTAATGTGAAAGAAACGTCATCAACTGCTTTTACAGCTCCAACCTGCTTACCGAACATTCCACCCTTGATCGGGAAATATTTCTTAAGATGGGATACCTCCAGAATGTTATCGGACTGCTGATTCTTTGTATTTTCTGCTGTCTTATTCTCACTCATGAGTTTTGCCCCCTTCCCCTGGATGAACATTCGCCAGCCATCCGGCTTCCGGACGGTCTGCATAACGGTAACAGCTTACTTCATGTGTAGGACTTAATTTGATCACGCCTGGATAACTTCCCTGACACTTGTCACAGCTAAGCTCACAACGATCACGGAAATAGCAGTAATCCGGCATATCAATAGGGTTCGGAACCTTACCTGGAATACTGTAAAGCTTGTCAACCTTCTTGCCTACAACCGGTTTGGAGCGCATAAGTCCAATGGTGTATGGATGAGATGGGTTCTTGAAGATCTCACTTGCAGTACCCTTCTCAACTACACGGCCAGCATACATAACAACTACATAATCTGCCATCTCTGCAATAACCCCCAGGTCATGAGTGATCAGCATAATGGAAGAATTGATCTTATCTTTCAGGTTACGCATCAGATCCAGGATCTGCGCCTGAATGGTAACGTCAAGAGCTGTGGTAGGCTCATCAGCAATGATCAGTCTTGGATTACAAGCAAGACCGATTGCGATACATACACGCTGACGCATACCACCGGAAAGCTCATGAGGATACATCTTATAAACGCCCTCACTGTTGGCAATTCCAACCAGCTTCAGCATTTCGATGGTTCTGGCCTTTACCTGCTCTTTGCTCATATCCGGATTGTGAAGCTTGGTGATCTCATCAACCTGCTCTCCAATGCGGAATACCGGGTTCAGTGCAGTCATAGGCTCCTGGAAAATCATGGAAAGCTCATTTCCGCGAAGCTTCTGCATTTCACTTGTAGGAGTATTTACAATATTGTAAACCCTGTCTCCGGTATTAAAACGGATTTCTCCTTCTACAGTCTGTCCCTGAGGACGCTGTACCAGCTGCATAAGGGAAAGGCTAGTTACAGACTTTCCACAACCGGATTCTCCAACAACACCAACTGTTTTTCCCTGAGGAATTTCAAAGCTTACACCATCAACGGCTTTAACAGTTCCAATATCTGTAAAGAAATAAGTATGAACATTGTCAAACTCAACTACGTTTTCCGGATTCTTCATGGTAGTGATATACTCTGACTCCGGAATATTCTTTCTGTTTCTCTTCTTCTCTATCTCATTGGTGATCTTTCGATTCTCTTTGGAGATTCTTTTGGTTTCCTTAGCTGAGATATAGTTTGCGTTTTTCTTACCAAATAATGCCATATTCGCACCTACCGTTTCATTTTCGGGTCAAATGCATCACGAAGACCATCACCCACAAAGTTAAATCCAAGAACGGTCAGCAGGATTAAGAATCCGGCCGGGATCCATACGAACCAGAAGTTGGTCAATACGTATACATCATTTACCGCATTTACAATATTACCCCAGGAAGCGTATGGGAATTTAACACCGATTCCAAGGAAGCTAAGAGTTGCTTCCATCAGGATAACATCACCAAGTCCCATTGTTGCAATAACGATCAGCTGTGGAATAACGTTCGGAATCAGGTGACGGAAAATACGTCTTGAAATACGAACACCGGTAGCTTCTGTAGCAACCATAAATTCCTGCTCACGAAGAGACAGGATCTGACCTCGAACCATACGGGCAATTCCCGGCCATCCTACGATACCAAGAATTGCACAAAGTGCATAAATTCGGATTCGCGGGTCAATTTTGTAATAATCCATAACAGAACCGATGATAATGTACAGCGGCATTGCCGGAATACAGATTACAACATCAACCACACGCATGAGAATGGTATCTACCCATCCTCCAAAATAACCGGACACACCACCGATCAGAATACCAATAATACCTTCAATAATGATAACAACGAAACCGATCATCAGGGAAATACGTCCGCCATACATCAGTCTGGTCAGCATGTCCATACCGTTTCCGTCTGTTCCTAACCAGTGCTTTTTGCTTGGTCCGGAATAAGTATCATTTACAGTAGTTGCTTTCTGGCTTCTTACAACATACTGTGTATTCTTGGTCTGAAGCTGATAGGTTTCTTCTTCGCCAGCCTCATTAACAGCTGTAAATGTAGAAGCTTTGTCAGCAATTGCCTGTTCTACTGCTTCTTTAAAGGAAAGAGAAAGGAACACACCCTTTGCCTGAGGAGATACCAGAAGATTGGAAACAGTAGCATAAACTTCGCCATCCTTTACAACCTCTGTGGATGTCTCTTTCTCTGTTGTAGTCAGCTCATAGGTTGCGCCATCGTATTCAAAAAAAGCATCTCCTGCTTCAATTGCATCAAGTGCTGCCTGCTGGAAATCAAATCCCATCTCTGCATCATTCGTTGCTGCGCTGAATACTTTCTTGGTTGCAAATGCAACTTCGCCGGAAATTGTGATCTGATTCTCACGTCCGGCCTTCTCAATTGTATAGGTAGTTCCATCTACTTCAAAGGTATTGGCATCATTTGCCACAGCCTCTTCATAGCCTTCTTTGATTTCATCTGTTATTTCTGTATTTCCAACCTGTTTATAAGTAGATTTTCCTTTCAGTGTAAGAACGGTTGCTACTGATTCTGAAGAATAAATTGCCCAGTAATCTTCACCTTTTTGTTCCAATCCGTAGGTTACATCATTTGCTTCAAAGGAATCATTTCCCTTGTTTGTAGCAAGAATAAATTTCTGCTGTCCCTGCGCAGGAAATTCTGCACCATTTGCTGTTGTAAAAATATAAGATTTATTATAGGTAGCTCCCGCATAGTCTTTCCATACATGATCTGTTTTACGGAATACCTGGCTTTCATTGTAAGGGCTTACCATACCACCTATAAATGAAAACAAAAACATCGCTACCAGAATTACAAGTCCTGCCACAGCCAGTTTATTGCGGAAGAAACGCTTTGCAACAAGCATTCCTGGTGAAAGGACTTTTACACGCTGTTCATCATCCAGTGCCTTGGAGGTACTGACATGATCGTCTTTTTTCTTTGTTGGATCTGTACTCATGTTTTTCCTCCTAATTTACTCGTACCCTTGGATCTGCCACAGCGTACAGGATATCTGCGATCAGATTGCCGGTTAATGTCAGAAATGCCAGAAATACCATATAGAACATGGTAAACGGAATATCTCCCTGAGTTAATGCCTGGTAGGAGGTATATCCAATTCCCGGAATCTGGAACAAAGTCTCTGTGATCATCGCTCCACCGAACAGGTTCGGAAGTGTACTTCCAAGGATGGTGATGATCGGAATCAGAGTATTGCGGAATGCATGATGAGAAACCACCTTTTTCTCCGGAACACCTTTCGCTCTGGCAGTACGGATATAATCTGCATTCAGAACCTCCAGCATATTGGTTCTGGTATAACGCATAAGGGAACCAACACTTACGATAGTCAGCGTAATAACCGGAAGGATCATATGCTGTGCCATATCCAGTACCTTACCTACACTTCCATAGGACTCATGCATACGGCTTACGATACCATACAGGTCAACCCATTTCAGATTAATAGAGAAAATCCATTTCAAAATGGTAGCAAAGAAAAAGGACGGCAGCGAAATACCAATCAATGCAAAAACGGTAACTGCATAATCAATCCTGCTGTACTGCTTCGTTGCCGATATAATACCCAAAGGTATGGCAATGATAATTTCCAACAGGAAGGAGGCCAGTGCCAGAGCAAAAGAATACCAGATAACGCTGGCAAATTTCTGTTTTACCGGCTGATGGAAAATCCAGGATTCTCCAAATTCACCATGAACAGCTTTTCCAAGCCAGATAAAATAGCCCTCCAGAACCGGCTTATCCAGTCCATAAGCGGCATTTAACTCAGCAACCAGCTCATCATAGGGCTTCGCGCCCTGTTTCATTGACATATCACGGGCTCTTCCCTCTACATAAGAAGTCGGAAGGGCTCTCTCAATTGAATAAATGATCATGGAAACGAAGAACAGGATCATCGCTCCAAGAAGTACACGACGTACAATAAATTTTTTCATTATATAAATTATCCTTTCAGTATCGGGCGGGAAGACTGACTTACCTTGTTCTTACTGGCAGTGTGTCCTGCCGGTTCTGTCCGTTTTACCGGGCCGGGTTCCAGAGCATGTTTGAAAAAGGCTTTCTGCAAGATGTGCGTCACAATTTGTGGGAGATTGCGGGAATGCTTTTTCAGACACGCTCTAGCCCAAGGCATACTGCCAGTAAGGCAGTGGGTCCACTGGTTATGGTGGACCCACTGCGCTAACAAGTCATTCTTCTTTTATACCTTTAGTTCATTTCGATATTAATGATATCTCCATACCATGAATAGAATGTAGTAACATCTTTCGTAAAGGTATCTGCATTGATACGCTCAGGGCTGTAAATAACGCAGTTCTGTCTCTGATAGATCGGAATCTCTACTGCCCAGTCAAGAATAATGTCCAGACACTGTTTGTAAACAGATTTTCTGTATTCCTGATCAGCTGTGGAACGGGCATCAATAATATCCTGATCCAGTGTTTCATCATTGATGTGGTAGTAATTGCTCTTTACACTTGCGCTGTGGTAAACCTGATACATATCAGGATCCACTGTTGCCTGCCATGCAGCTGCCCACATTTCTGCGGTACCTGCATTTAAAGCATCCCACATAATGTTGGAGTCTGTAACATCATTGATCTCAAGTGTAAATCCGATGGACTCAAGAGCTGCCTTAGCGTCTGTAAGGATTGCAAAGCTTGGGTGATCTCCACTTCCGTCAGCACCGATGATGATCTCATAAGTCATCTTAGCACCTTCTGGAGCTGCTGTTACCTTGCCGTTTTCTACAGTGTATCCGGCTGCCTCGAAGAAGCCAAGAGCTGCCTGTGTTGCTGCTGCAAACTTCTCATCATCTGTCATATCATCTGTGTAAAGCGGATTTCCATCAACATCTACAGAGTAAGCCACCTGATAATCTGCATCAGATTTCTGAGGAGCTGCCCAGGATGTATTGGAAATCGGGTAGTTGATTACAGAAGCAGCATCTCCATAATAAGAATCGATTGCTACATCACGATATACAGCAAGTACAGTTGTAAGAGCTTTTCTTAAGTTCTTGGAAGCATCAGATCCTGGCTCTCCGCCAACATTGATTGTGTTTGCGTTAAGACCGATGTATCCGTATCCAAGGTTGTCTGTTGCGTTAACGATGATCTTATCACCGCTGAGCTCGTCGTTTCCGTTGATGCTCTTAATCTGGTCAAATGCAGATTTGCTTCCGGATGGATCGGAAAGGTCGATTGTACCCTGCTCAACACCGGCAATCTTATCTGCGTCGGAAGTCTCACGCCACTGGAGGTACTTTGTCTTAGGAGCACCCTTGTAGTAGTTCTCGTTTGCTTCCATGTATACAGTCTTGTTCTCATATTTCACAAATTTGTACGGACCTGCGCCAAGTGGCTGGTTGGATTTATCACGTACAGCGGAGAGATCTCCTCTTGTGAAACCGAACTGGTTGTTATCATAGTCATAGAGAGAAGCATCTCCATAATAATGCATTGGCTCAACGATTACACCAAGCTGATAGATTGTAGTTGCCTCGAAACCATCTGTGGTAACCTCAACTTCGTAATCACCAAGCTTCTTGATTCCCTCGATGTTCGCAACCTCTTCACCTTCACCTGCTGCAGTTTTCTGCTCTACCAGGTATTCGGAAGCGATTGTTGCTGCATCTTCATCGAAGTATGCTTCGTCGCCATAGGCAGCTGCAAGTGCAAGATAGTCCTTGCCATACTGGTCTGCGATCTCATTAATGATCGTATCCTGATCTTTGCCATCTACAGAATAGTTCTCATCTACTGCGTAAAGCATTCCAAAGAACTCATCTCCGTTTGTAACACCATAAGCATCTGCATAATCTTCCCATGCAGTCTGCGCCCACTCATACTCAGATGTAAGAAGCGGAACAATCAGCTCATCTTTCACTCTTGCAGCAACTTCATCCGGCATGTCTGCAAGTGTATTTGCAACATCCTCATCTGTGATGGAATCTGCTGCTGTGGAATTCAGACGGTAGTTTTTCATACCTTTGATATTGGTGGAGTAGAATGTTGCATTTCCATCATAATCTGTATCAGAAAGTACATAATATGTGAAAATCAGGTCATCTGCAGTAAGAGGCTCACCGTCAGAAAATGTTACACCCTCACGAAGCTTGAAATTGTATACAGTCTCATCCTCGCCCTCTGTAACAGTTACGTCGGAAAGTCCTGTATAAGTATAATCCGTTCCGTTATACTCATGTGTCTCACCCTCGATACCATTGTAAATAATAGCACCTGTACGGTCACTTCCAAACAGATACTCACCTACATTCTCTGCGATCTGCTGATCCGGAACTGCCTCGTGGAATAATCCACTGAATTTCTCGGAGAAGTTAGTCTGTCCAATAACAAGCGGTGTATCAGAAGAACCTCCCTCAGCTTCTTCAGCAAAAACAGGTACGCTCACTGTTGATGCTGCCATGACACCTGTTAATAACAGGGCCATTAACTTCTTCTTGTTCATATCTTATCCTCCTTTTTTAAGATATTTTATTGTAACTATTCATCAGAGCCTGTTGGAGACTCCTGAGGCCAGCTACTACAGACAACCTGAAAATTTGTTGTCTTATACCTCTCTATTTTACCATGTTTTATTACATGTGCAATAGCTATATGGCGAAATATGTCTGGAATTTTGTCCATAATTGTCAAAAACTGAAAGATTTTCACTCAAAATTTGTAAATTTCGCTTTAATCTGCCAGTTTTGCACAGTGCTAACACTTCCCAGTACTAAAATCAACACAGCAGCAGCCTCGAATAATAGTTCCCTTGTAAAAATAAGATTTTCGAAATCTTTTAACAAAAAAATCAGGTTTGCCACGCTTGTAAAAAGTCCCAGTACTGTGATGGCAATGCTGCATCTTACCGGACGTCGCACCCCTTTTTCATATTGGGCACAGGTCATATGCCCTATATGCTCTTCCGGGATTAGCACCTGTGAGTTACCTGCTTTTCCCTCCTGCTGTCTGCAAAAAAGGAATAAGGACGCCCCTCCCATGATTCCATAAGAAACAGGGAAGACTACTACCATATAGGGAAGCAATATCCAGAAGATCCTGCTGCCTTCATTGTTCAGCATTAAGCTGGCAAAATAGATCACAAGGGCGGCTGCCATAAGGCCTGTATTGTTAAGGGCATGTCTTTTCAGTTCCTTCACTGACAGGCTGCTGCCATACCATTTTCCGGTATATTCAAATTTTTCCCCTCTCTGGCGGTAATCATTCCCATATTTTTTCACAATTCTGCCTCAACTTTCCTGTGAGTTCCCAATCTATTACCTGAAAGTGCTTTTCCTTCTCATAGTCTTTGCCTGATGACTCAACCCAGCTTCTTATCCAGCTCATCCACAATCTTCTGAATGCAGCCATCTGTAAATGGAACTGTAAGTCCCACCTGTTTCAGCATGGACGGATAGAAATCACTTGCAGAAAGCCGGCAGAGCTTCATATAATCAGCCCATGCAGCGTCATGATCTTTCTCCATGCGGATCTTAAACTGGAATGCACAAAGCTGTGCAAGTACATAATCAATATAGTAGAAAGGCATCTCAAAAATGTGATGCTGTCTCTGCCAGTAACCGCCTTCTTCCATAAACCTACAGCCAGTTGAATCCATATATGGACGGTACTCCTGCTCCAGCTTGTTCCATGCATCACGTCGCTCCTTAGGTGTAAGCTCAGGATTGCCGTATACAATATGCTGGAATTCATCCACCATTGTTCCATAAGGAATAAAGTCGATGGCATCCTCAAGGTGCATCTTGCGGTAATCATCCCCTCTTTCCCCGAAGAAAAGCTCGATCCATGGTTCCGCAAAGAATTCCATGGACATGGAATGGATTTCAGCAGTCTCCATGGTCAGATACCTGGAATGATCGGTGATCGGATCCTTGCAGGATACATAACTCTGAAATGCATGTCCACACTCATGTGTGATTACATCCACATCACCACTGGTTCCGTTAAAGTTTGCAAAAATAAACGGTACACCATAATCCGGAAGCTCCGTCATGTAACCACCAGTAGCCTTATTCTTACGTCCGAATACATCAAAAAGCTCATTCTCCATCATCATGTTGAAGAAATCCCTTGTCTCATCAGACATCTCGGTGTACATTTTGCGGCCACTCTCAAGAATCTCCTCAGGAGTACCAATCGGTGCCGGATCTCCCTGTGGGAAATAAACCCCCATATCATAATAACGAAGTGCATCTGCCCCAAGGCGTGCCTGACGGTTCTTGTGCATTCTGGAAGCTAACGGTACAAATACAGTCTTAATCTGCTCGCGAAGCTTCTGTACATCTTCCTTGGTATAAGAATTACGATTCATGCGGCAGTAGCCCATATCAATGTAATTCTCAAAGCCCAGCATCTGTGCCTGTCTGGTGCGGTTCTTCACCATCAGATCGTAGATTTCATCAAGCTCAGCCTGGTTCTCCTCAAAGAAGCCTGAAAAAGCATCCCATGCTTTCTTACGGGTATTCCGATCCTGGGAGCGCATATATTTACGCATAAGGGAAAGGTTCAGTTCTTCTCCTTCCCACATGATCTTGGCAGAAGCGATCAGCTTGCTGTAACGGGAAGCAAGGGCATTCTCCTCCTGCATCAGCGGAATCAGACTGTCATCGAAAGATTTCATCTCCAGTTCCATGGACTTAAATGCAACCGGTCCGATTTTCTCTTCCATATACTGACGATATGGAGTGGCAAAAAGTACTTTCTTATACTCATTTGTCACTGCGTTCAGTTCCGGGAGCTTCTCATCATAGTAGCTCTTCTCGCCGTCATAAAACTCATTTGTCACATCTCCATCCCTGCGGATATGGGCGATGGTGTAAAGAGTTCTCACGTGATCCATCAGCTTGTTAAATTCCTGATGAATCTCGAACTGCTCTTCTCCGCTCTTCGCAGAAGATGCGCGCTGGATAATCTCCTGTGCCTGTGCAATTACAGCTGGAAAATCCACACGAGTGTAAGGCATTTCTGAAAATTTCATCTCGTTCCTCCTTTATAGACACAAATGGGCGGACAAACTTCCTAAAGCTTATCTTCAGAATGCTGTCCGTCCATTGTCGCGTATTATTTACTATATCATAATCACATCTAAATTAAAAGGCTTAAATTTATAAAAAATGTTAATCAAAGAACATTATGACGTTGAAAGTGTGTTTTGCCAAATCTTCAGATTTTATTCAGCTACGCCTTCTTCTCCTTCTTCTACGATTTCCAGATCATCAAGCGTGTCATCTTCTTTGGATTCCTCTTCATCATACTCTTCTGGTGTATATGGAGTTTCTGTCACGTTTGCCTTTTCCAGAAGAAGCTCTGTTACCTTGCTCTCATAAAGGGCATTTACAAGCGTTTCCCGTGTATAAAGAGTCTCAAAATCAGCAGGACTCTCGCCATAGTAGTCAGCATACTCATTCACATAATTCACGTATTCATCTTCTGTTACCTCAATATTATTGGCTTCGGCATATGCACTGATGAAGAGGCGGCGGTTTACAAGATTTTTGGCTTCTTCTGCAATATCATCCTCTGTAACCCCGAACATATCCAGTACATCATTTACATCTCCGTCTTCCTCTACAAACATGGAATAACCGGAGAGTGCCTCTTCCCTGCATGCCTCAAACAGGTCGTCCGGATACTCTCCCGTAAACTCTGTACGTGCCAGGCAGGCAGAAATCAGATCTTCTGTCTCATCATAAGTACTCTGTTCCTCATAGGACTGCTCCAGATATTCTTTTACAGAAGCCTCATATTCTTCCTTCGTGTCATACCCGGTATAATTCTTCACATAATCCTCATCATATTCCGGAGTATTGGAAGCTGTAACATCTGTTACCTCCACTGAAAAGTCAACGTTTTTTCCCTGCCAGTCTTCCTGCCAGGTATCATCTCCGTACGTGATGCTGAAATCCAGTTTATCTCCAGTGGAAACACCTGTCAGCTTCTGGTCAAATTCTGCACCAAATTCTTCCTGTCCCAAGGTGATAAAAGTCTCGTCAGGATCAGCAGCTTCCTCACCCTCCACATTGGCAGTAAGATTCATATATACAATATTTCCGTCCTCGGAAGGTGCATTGGTAGACTGCTCATCACTGGCATCTGCCAGCTCTTCCTGGATCTCATCCTGTACCATATCGTCTGTGATCTCATAGGTATACCTGGTAACCTCTACACCATCATAATCTCCAAGAGTCACATAATCGGAAGCATTCTGAACCAGATATTCAGAAGGAGTAATGGGATCAAGAGCTGCTTCTTCCTCTGCATCATCTGCATCGATCACTTCATTATTCTCTACATCCTGTGAAAATTCAGGATCCAGTTCTTCTCCATCTTCATCCGGATCAGCAGCTGTCAGATCATCCTCTGCTGTGCTCTCCTGGGTAGTATTGTCCGTGTTTTTCTGCTGGGAAGCATTATCTCCACAGCCTGCAAGTACTGTCATAACTGCCAGCGCAGCAAGAACATATCTTTTTTTCATATTTTTATTCCTTTCTGATAACTGTATAGCTAAGAGCCAACTATCCTTTCTATATGTTTCGCATGTTATTTAAAAATAATATAACATTTTCGAAATATTTTGTAAACTTTCTTTTCCTATGGACACTGATTTTTCACAAATCGTATTGCCGTCTGAAGAATAAAAAAATCCTCTGCATGCTGCACCATACAGCATAAGCAGAGGATTCTGAAATTTCAATATTCTATCAAACCAATCCCTGTTATCTTTCCTCTCGGAAGTAGGAAAGTCCCAGACTTTCCGGAGGCTGATTTTCTTTTTTCTTTCGGAAGCTTACTACAACCAGTACGATAATCGTAACCACATAAGGAACCATCTGGATCAGGTCTGTGACATAGCTTGCAACCTTGATTCCAAGAATACTTGGAAGGAACTGATACAGCCAGTAGAGCATACCGAAAAGATACGCACCCCAGATACAGTTCAGCGGTTTCCATGTGGTAAATATAACCAGCGCAACTGCCAGCCAGCCAAGAGCCTCGATCTGCCCTGTTGTTGCCCAGATTCCCTGATTATAATCCAGAACGTAATATAAGCCGCCGATTCCGGAAAGGCCGGCACCAATACAGGTTGCCAGATATTTATATTTGGTTACATTGATTCCGGCTGCGTCTGCAGTTCCCGGATTTTCGCCTACAGCCCGAAGATTCAGACCTACTCTTGTTTTGTTCAGCACATAATGCAGAACAACAGCAATAATGATTGCCGCATACACCAGAAAACCATAGGCAAAAACAGTTTTACTTACAATTCCCAGCTTACTGGACAGGAATGGAATCTTCTTTGAAAAAGAAGCGTATGCCAGCGGAGCTGCAGTGTAGCTTGCACCATTTAAAATAAATACACCAAAGAAATTGGCAACACCCATACCGAATGTGGTAAGTGCAAGACCGGTTACATTCTGGTTTGCACGAAGGGTAATGGTAAGGAAGCTGAAAATCAGCCCTCCCAGCATGGAAGCTGCAATTGCTGCCACAAGCGCCAGGATCACGCATATCCAACCTTTTGGATCTGCTGAATTTTTCTCGTAAAAATAGGAGCTGGCGAAGCCAGCAAATCCGCCAAGATACATAATTCCCGGAACACCAAGATTCAGGTTTCCTGATTTCTCAGTGGTGATTTCACCCATGGAACCAAACATGATAATTGTTCCAAATGGAATTGCCCTGATGATCCACGCAATCAGATTACTCATTTAGTGCACCTCCTTTTTGGAACCACGGAAAATCATTTTATAGTTGATAAAGAATTCACTTCCAAGGATAAAGAACAAGATCACACCTTCAATAATACTTGCTGCATAATCGTTCAGGCTGTATGCAGAAGCAATCTCTGCTGCACCTTTGGAAAGGAAGATCAGCAGGAAGGAGATCAGAGCCATATAAAACGTATTAAACTTTGCAAGCCATGCTACGATAATGGCGGTAAATCCGTTTCCACCTGCAGATGTGGTGGAAATGGTCTGGTCTCTTCCTGCTACGATCAGGAAACCAACCAGACCGCAGATAGCACCGGAAATGATCATGGTACGGATGGTTACCCATTTTACATTGATACCGGCATATCTTGCAGTGTTCTCAGATTCTCCGACAACGGTGATCTCATATCCCTGTTTGGAATATTTCAAATAGAAGAACATGACAAACATCAGGATCACAACAATCAGAATGTTAATATTATATCTCTGTCCCAAAAACTGCGGAAACCATCCAACCTGTGTAGACATGTTCAGTTTACCAAGGCTGGAGGCTTTTCCACGAAGAATATTAGTCATGCATGCCACAATGCTGGTTGCCACATAGTTCATCATCAGGGTAAACAGTGTTTCGTTTGTGTTCCAGTATGCCTTAAACACAGCCGGGATAAAGCCCCACAGACCGCCTGCGATCACGCTGGTAAGGAACATTACCAGGAAAAGCACCGGTGTAGGAAGGCTGGCTCCGCATTTTACCATAACCATGGCAGTGGCAAGACCACCCACCAATACCTGTCCCTCTGCACCAATGTTCCAGAAATGCATTTTAAACGCAGGGGCAAGAGCAATACCGATGCAGAGCAGGGTTACCAGATCTCGCATTGCCCAGGAAAAACGAATACTTGTCATAAAGGTACCGTTAAACATAACTACATATACGGATAACGGATTCAGTCCGGTTACGCTGTAAATGAAAATTGCATCTACAACCAGTGCCAGTAAAATGGCAGCTGCACGAACCCATACTTTGTAGCCGAAGCTGCTTTTGTCACGCTTTATAATTCGGACTAAGGGTTCTTTTGTTTTTAATTCACTCATTTATTTCCCCTCCTTCCGAAGATTTGTCATCAGCAGACCAACTTCTTCTTTTGTGGTGGTTCTGGCATCCAGGATACCATTCTCCCTGCCGCCGCAGAGAACCAGAATGCGGTCGCACAAGTCAATGAGCACATCCAGATCCTCACCTACATAAACAACTGCAACGCCCTCTTTTTTCTCCTCATTCAGAAGATTGTAGATCGTATAGGAGGTATTGATATCCAGACCACGTACTGCATAGGCAGTCATCAGGACTGTCGGTGCCTCTGCGATTTCACGGCCTACCAGAACCTTCTGTACATTACCGCCAGAAAGGCGGGATACAGGAGTATTTAAGCTTGGGGTAACTACCTCCAGCTCTTTTTTTACCTTTTCTGCCATTTTCTTCGGAGCACGCATATCGGTAATCGGAGATGGACCATTTCCATAACTCTTTAACAGCATATTTCCCGTCATACCCATGGAACCAACAAGTCCCATTCCAAGACGATCCTCTGGAACAAATGCAAGATGCACACCGGCATCCCGAATTTTCTTTGGTGTTTTGCCAACCAGCTGAAGGGGCTGGTCTTCTTTACCTTTTTCATAGAATTCAATGCTGCTGCCCTGGGCTGTAATCTGAAGTCCTGCAATGGCTTCCAGAAGCTCCTTTTGTCCATTTCCTGAAATTCCCGCTATACCAAGGACTTCTCCGCCGAAAACATCGAAGCTTACATCGTCCAGCACCTTGATTTCCTCACGGTTATAAACAGTCAGATGGGAAACTGAAAGGCGTTTCACAGGATTTACAGGCGCAGAGCGGGCAATATTCAGTTCTACCTTCTTGCCAACCATCATCTCTGTAAGGGAATTTTCTGTAGCTTCACTGGTCTCTACTGTGCCTATGTACTCCCCTTTTCGAAGGATTGCCACGCGGTCAGAAATCTCCAGAACTTCGTGAAGCTTGTGGGTAATGATAATAACGGATTTGTTATCTGCTTTCATGTTTCGGATTACTTCAAAAAGTCTTGCCGTTTCCTGAGGAGTCAGAACTGCCGTAGGCTCATCCAGAATCAGGATGTTTGCTCCTCTGTAGAGAACTTTTACAATTTCCAGAGTCTGTTTCTGAGATACACTCATCTCATAAACCTTCTGGTCTAAATCCAGGTCAAAGTGATATTTATCGCAGATAGCCTTGGCTTTTTTCTTAACCTCTTTCAGGTCAAATTTCTGTTTCTTGTCAAGGCCGAGGGCGATGTTCTCCGTAGCACTGAATACATCGATCAGCTTAAAATGCTGATGGATCATACCGATTCCCAGATCGTAGGCATCTTTCGGAGAGCGGATTTCCACTTTCCTGCCGTCTATCATGATCTCGCCGGAATCTGGAAAATAAATACCGGAGATCATATTCATAAGAGTGGTCTTGCCACTTCCATTTTCTCCCAGAAGGGAGAGAATCTCACCTTTTTTTACGTCAAGGTTGACATTTTTGTTGGCAACAACTTTTCCAAATGTTTTGGTAACATTTTTTAATTGAATGGCATATTCCAAAGTGTTGTGCCTCCCTTCCCGTTTTATAATCAAGGCAAAACAAGCTCTTCTGGTTTTTTGCCTATCTTTGAAGCGTTCGCCAAAATCCCACATCCGCGTGGATTTTAACTTTCCCGCTTACGAAACAAAAGGGAAGCCTTTTTACAGCTCCCCTTTTGGATTTCATGTAATTCGATAACTGTTCAGGTTTCTTCCCAGCTACCTGCTCCGCGATGCACAGAAATCATGCTTCGCAGGATTTCGCATTACTGCTTATTCAACAGCGTCTGCGTCCTCTGTGATTCCATCAATACGAAGTGTAAAGTATGGAGCGCTTCTGAATGTGGACTCTGCAAAGTGTCCATCCTCGATAGCCTCAACAGTCTCGCCCTGATATACAACAGTTGCAGGATCAGTTGTGTAATCCATGAAGGAAAGGTCAACCGGTGCAGAAGTAACTTCCTCGCCGCCTACAGTAAATGTAGAGGTATCAAACACCTGAAGAGAACCGTCTTTCAGTTTGCTCTCGATATCAGCAACATAGTCTGCTGTTCCTTCTGCACAGGACTCACCAAGTTCTGTGATTCCTACTGCATCGTCATTATATCCTGCGGACCAGTCCTGCTCAAGGTCACCACCGCCCATTACGGTTGCAATTGCATGTTTGTAGTATACTGCCCAGTTATTGGTAGCAGAGGTAAGTGCTGCTGTAGGAGCAGTCTCAAGCATATCAATATTGTAGCCTACAGAGTAGCAGATCTTGCCATCATCATGAAGCTTCTGTGTAGCTGCAGGAGCACCTGTAGAGTCTGCATGCTGTCCGATGATCACACAGCCGTTTGCAATAAGTGCCTCAGCTGCTGCACCCTCTTTGTCAATATCAAACCAGGAGTTTGTGTACTTAACTTCCATTACAACGTTCGGAACAACGCTCTTAATACCAAGGTAGAATGCGGTATAACCGGAAACAACCTCAGCATAGCTGAATGCTCCAACATAACCAACCTTTACATTGCCGTCTGCATCAAAGCTGTCTGGCTGTGTCTCTGTAGTAAGAGTACCATCCTCAAGAATCTCTTTCAGCTTCAGACCAGCTACAACACCGGATACATAGCGGGATTCATAGATGTTGGTGAATGCATTCTTGAAATTCTCGCATCCGCTGATTGCTGCAAAATCACCTGTCATGGAAACGAATGTTACATCCGGGTATTCCTGAGCAGCCTGTACCAGATAAGTCTGATGTCCATAGCTGTTACCGATTACCAGGGAGCATCCCTGTCCAACAAGGTCGATTGCTGCATCGTAGCAGCTGGAGTCTTCCGGAACTTTGTATTTCCAGATAATCTGGCTGTCGTCAAGGCCCAGCTCTTTAGCTGCTTCCTTAACACCGGCGATATGAGCTGCAGAATATCCTTCTGTCTCATCACCTACAAGAATAACTCCCATCTTGAAGTTCGGATCAGCTTCAACGCTGTCCTCGTCAGCGGCATAAACAACAGAAGCGAAGGCGGTCATTGTAAGCACCATCACTGCTGCAAGAAGAAGGCTGACTACTTTTTTACACATTTTTTTCATTTTACTTCCTCCTTGATATTTTTATTTGCCTGAGACTTTTCCCCTCTATGTAAGAAAAATCTTAAACGTTACAGTTATTTTATTTTTTTCTAATTAAATGTCAACTATTTATATATAATTCAAAAAATATTTTTGAACAAATGATAATTTTTTTGTAAAAATATTTTTACGCGTTCTTCATAATCTTACTTTATCATTTTTCTGATTAGCCACGCGGAAAGCTCTTGGCGTTACCCCATATCTTTCCTTGAATACACGGTGAAAATAACTGTTGTTCTCATATCCCACTGCTGCAATGATATCGCTGATGGGAAGGTCGGTATCACACATCAGTTCCACAGCCTTGCTAAGACGTTTCCGCTGAAGTAGCTCCTTAAAATTAAAGCATGTTGTTTTTTTTATCATTTTGCTTAATACATGCATGGGAAGGTGAAGCATGTCGCATAGCTCAGTCAGGGTGGCCGTGCGGTATTTCTGCTCAATATAATCCAGAGTCGTCATGGATATCATGTTCTCGTACTGATTTGGAAGGCGCATTTCCACATACTGTACAGAGTCCATAAGGTAAAGAAAAATAAGTCCCATGGTAGTCTGATTGATTTTATTCTGGTTGCCTCTTCCTGTTACAAGGGAATAAATGATATTTTCCAGAAGATTCTGGATCTGCAGAACCTCAGATACCTTAAAATGAAGATATTCCCCCTGCTGGTTATCCCGGCGCAGTACATTCACCAGAAAATCTGCCAGAACATTATTATTTCCTGCCATTGAATATGCCACATCAAAAAACTCCGGCAATACCATAAAATTTATGGCAATGTCACTCCTGCCAGCTGCCAGAATCTCATGATGGGTAAACTGATTCAGAAAAAGCAGTTCCCCTTTTCGCACAATAACCTGTTTGCCATCTATAATATTCGTAAGAGTTCCCTCGCATACGTAGAGTACTTCCACATAATTATGGCGGTGAAGGGGAAAATGAACAAACCTGGTATGGGTGCGGATTGCGATCAGCTTTCCTTCCTCCAGCATCTTATTGCTGTCAATGGTAAAATCGCTTCCAGACGTGTAAAGATCCCTGTCCACTTCTGCGTCTCCGTTCAGGATCCTTCTCTCTTCTTCTGTAATTTCACGAAGCTGCTCCAAGAGTTCTCTCTGCACTGCACATACCTCCTGCTGCATGATTTCTGTTTTTCTAATTATATACACAAAAAGAAGTTAGTGTCAAAACCTCTTTTCACACTAACTTCTTCCGCTATTTTTAATCTCTATTTTTTCTTTTTCAGGACCCTGGTTGCCAGCGGCTGCATAATCTCATCCGCTGCGCCGTAGATCACTTCATATTCTGCTGGAACCGGAACTGCCTTGGTTTCTCTTGCATAGTTCTGGATAAACAGATATTCATTTTCCTGATTTTCACGTAAGGTGACAGAAACCTCTGCCGGTACGAATCCCAGCGGTGCCTGAATGCCAGCTTCCTTTGCTGCCTTTCCGTAGAAATCACTGTAGAAAGCCTGTTCCATATCTGCGCCAACGTAATATACGTGACCTTTTCCATATGCTTTATGTGTCACTACAGGAGCTCCCGCATAGAAGTCATCGCCATAGCGCATAAGCACTTCTGCGTCAGAAACCTTTACCAGCTCACAAAGGTTCTTGCAAGTGTAGGTGCCGCTGATTTCCAGATGATTGCCCGGTTCTGAAATTCCATGGTTCTCTTCCCAGTCATAAAGAGCATCGATCTCCGTAGTACGAAGACCGGCTGCCTCCATAAGCCCGTATGGTGTTCCTCCAAGGAAGCACTTGTCTGTACCATCCACAAGGCCGGTCCAGTAAGTGATCACCAGGGTTCCGCCATTTTCTGCATATGCTCTTAATCTTTCTTCGTAACCATCTTTGAACATATAAGCCATTGGCGCTGCCACGATCTTATAGCTGGAAAGCTCATGCTCCATAGAGATCACATCCACATTCAGTCCCTGTTCCCGCAGGGCGCGGTACTGCTTCTGTACCGCTTCTGTGTAGAACATGTTCTCATTCCGCGGTCCCTGTGCATCCTGGATTGCCCAGTTATTTTCTCTGTCATAAAGGACTGCTACCGGAGACTTCATCTGGCTGCCGCAGACTTCCTTCAGTGTCTCCAGAGCCTCTCCAACCTCTGTCACTTCTTTAAACACGCGGGTATCCTCTCCGCCATAGTGGTCGATCACTGCGCCGTGGAATTTTTCAGAAGCCCCCTGGCTCTGATGCAGCTGGAAGTATAAAACGCTGTCGGAGCCGTGAGCTACTGCCTGAAGAGAGGCAGCCAGCATCATTCCCGGCTTTTTCAGCTTATTGATGGGCTTCCAGTTTGTGGCAGATGGGCAGGACTCCATGAGAAGAAATGGCTGATTCTTAATGCTCCTCATCAGATCATGCTGCATACCTGCATCAATGGCAGTGAAAAATTCCTCTTTCTTATGCCAGCTTGGATAGTTGTCCCAGGATACCACATCCAGAACATCGCGGAACTTCTTGTAATCAAGACCGTTGTAATCATACATCAGATTGGCTGTTACCGGCAGTTCAGAACCACCTTCACGGATTGCAGCAACCTCTCCTTTGATGAAATCAATGGTGCGGTCTGTAACAAACCGGTTCCAGTCAAGCTTCAATGCATGAAGCTCGTTCTCCCCCTTTGGGGAAGGGGCTTCAATCTGATCGAAGCTATTGTAAATATGGCTCCAGAATGTGGTGCACCAGCTGGAATTCAGCTTCTCAATGGTTCCATATTTTTCTTTCAGCCATTCCCGGAATTTCTGCTGACAAAGAGGGCAATAGCATTCTCCGCCAAACTCATTGGAAATGTGCCACAGAATCACACCAGGATGACTGCCCAGTCTCTGGGAAAGCAGCTTGTCCATATCATGAACCTTCTGACGATATACCGGAGATGTATAGCAATGATTATGTCTGCCTCCGAAAAATCTTCTGGTGCGGTCCGGATCCATGCGAAGGACCTCCGGATACTTATCGGCCATCCACTTTGGCCTTGCGCCTGACGGTGTTGCCAGGATCGTGGAAATTCCCTCTTTATATAAATTGTCAATAATCTCTTCCAGCCAGCCCAGATTGTACTTTCCTTCTTCTGGTTCCAGTACTGCCCAGGAAAAGATTCCTACAGATACTGTATTAATATGGGCTTTTTTGAAATATTCAATGTCTTTTTTCAGAATGTCCGGGCGGTCAAGCCACTGCTCCGGATTGTAATCACCACCATGCAGCATACGGCCATATTCTATTTTTTTTGCCATCTCAATCTCCTTTTTGTTGCCATGATAAGAGTATTTTTGTTACTGACCACGGAGTGAGCAGTAACGTATTTTTTCTCAGATTCCCTTAAATACAAATGAAAACTCCATAGGCTTACTTGTATCCAGCAGATATTCTTCCTGGGTTCTTGCTCCCCAGCTGTCGTCTCCGGCAATTCCCATCTGGCCTTTTGCCACGCGCACTACTGTGTAATGAATCTGGGGCAGCTCATATGGATGCATTGCATTTTCCATCTCATGAGGTGTGTATGGCAGGGCAGAGAACATCATCGGGCCGTTTTCTTTATCCATCTCAAAAAGCATTCCTCTGCCTTTCCGGTCTGTGATCTTCGCCCATCTGACCTCTTCCTTGGCACCGCATTCCTGTGGAACCATATATCTTGCCACATTATCTTTTACCATATTATCGTAGATTCCAAGCTTTGCACCTTTCTTACGGTCTGCATAGGTCTCAGCTTCTCCAAGTCCATACCAGGATACATGGTCATAATCTGCATTAAACTTGAAAATCACACCAAATTCCGGCATATCGCCAAGCTCCTTCACCGGATCATAGGAAAGTGTGGTACGAACTCTTCCATCTCCGAAAACTTCATAAGCAAGTGTACACTCAGCTGCCGGAATAGTGGGAAGAAAATAGGTATAGGATACCTTTACGGAATGCTCTTTTTCCTCTACCTTTGGTGCATTTCCAGGTCCATATGCCGTTCCGCGGTAATCCTTATGGTTTACATACATGCTGGCAAGCTTCCACTGTCCGTAGCGCATTGCCATCAGATTTCCACAGTCATTGTCTGTTGGTGCACGCCAGAAATTAGGCTTCGGAATTGCCTCGATCATTTCTTTTCCTGCGTATTTATAGGAAGCAAGACCACCGTTCAATACGGAGAAAAGCACCTCAAATTCCGCTCCGCGCACGCCAATATTATGGGTACTGCGAATTACCTCCAGATGCTCTGTGCAGGGCTTAACAGCTGCTTCCACCTGGTAAACATACTGTCCAAAGGCAACCTCATGACCTGCTTTCGCCCATGGCATATCCTCTTTCAAATGGAAAGAAACAGTTACCGTGTACTCACCTGCTTTCTCCTCTTTCTTAAATGGAAGAGCATATTCCATCTGGCTCAAAGGAGCCACTGCTGTATCCAGTACTTCTGTACGAATTACGTTTCCATCCTTCTGAAGAGTTACTCTGCATTCAAATGTGTCCGTATTTACAAACAGATTTTTGTTGATCACCTTCACTGAATCAGCACTTACCTGTGCAGTAATATTCTGATAATTAAATTTCACTTCCTGCATCTTCGGAGACGCATCACGATTTCCGCCATATGCAATACCATTTCCACTGAAATTATAATCAGTAGGACGCTCGCCAAAATCTCCGCCATATGCCTGGAACTCTTTTCCATAACGGTCTTTTTTGTAAATAGACTGATCGATATAATCCCAGATAAAACCACCCTGATATTTCGGCTCTGTATCTGTCAGATCTGTATATTTATGCATGGCACCGCAGGAATTTCCCATGGCATGGGTATACTCACAGCAGATAAAGGGCTTGGAATCATCTTTTGCAAGAAACTCTTTAATTGCTTCCACGGATGGATACATCTGGCTTTCCATATCGCTGGTAGCGTTATATCTGCGGTCATGGCAGACACCTTCATAATGTACCAGACGGGTAGGATCTGCATTTCTAAAGAGCTGGGACATTTCAAAAATATCCTTACCACCGAAGGACTCATTTCCACAGGACCAGATCAGGATTGCCGGATGGTTCTTATCTCTCTGATACATGGAATTGGCGCGGTCTAACATCATAGACTGCCATTCCGGCTTATCATGGGGAACCACATAAGTATAGTCCTTCGTAAATTCCGCTGTATCCCAGGAGCCGTGACTTTCCAGGTTGGTCTCATCGATCATGTAAATTCCAAACTCATCACAAAGCTGGTAGATCAGAGAAGCATCCGGATAATGACAGGTGCGGATGGCATTGATGTTATTCTGCTTCATGATGGTCAGATCCTTGCGTAGCTCTGCTTCGGATACACATCTTCCTGTTATGGAACTGAATTCATGACGGTTCACACCTTTAAATACAATTCGTTTTCCATTTAAAGTCATAATTCCGTCTTTCATTTCAAATCGGCGGAAACCGACTTTCTGAGGGATCACTTCCTGAAGAATACCATTCTCATCGAAAACCTCCATGATCAAATCGTAGAGCTGAGGATCTTCTGCACTCCAGAGAATCGGATTCTCCACTGTCCAGCTAAATGTATCAGCAACACCTTTCTGAACGGTTCTGCCAGCAGCTTCAGTGGCTGTATCTTTTCCGTTCCGGTCACTTCCTGTACTTGCTGCATTTTCGCCTAAGCTCTTATTTTCCTCCAATATGGTCTGTCCTTTTTTTGACAGAACAATATGTACGTTTCCCTTTCCCCAGGTGCTGGTCTTGACTTCAAACCGGGCTTTGTTAAGGCTCTCATCCGGGATTGCGCGGATCTGGAGATCATACACATGCACATCCGGTACTGTATAAAGATAAACCTCCCGGTAAATTCCGGAGAAGCGATAGAAATCCTGATCCTCGCACCAGCTGCTGGCTGTCCACTTGAACACCTGAGCTGCCAGCTTATTTTCCCCTTCTTTCACATAATCGGTGAGTTCAAATTCTGACGGGGTAAAAGAATCTTCACTATATCCTACAAACTGGCCATTCAGCCAGAGAGCGATTCCACTTTCTGCACCCTGGAAGGAAATAAAAAGACGTTTTCCTTTCATCTGTTCCGGCACTGTGAAATATTTCACATAGCTTGCCACAGGATTGAAATGCTCCGGAATCTCCCCTGGGTGAATATCCTCGTGTCCTTCCCATGGATACTGCACATTGGCATACTGAGGTGCATCGTAGCCCTCCATCTGGATATGGGCCGGCACACGGATGTCATCCCAGTCTTTGCAGGAATAATCTTCTCTCTCGAAGCCTTTTATGGTATTTCCGTAATTGCGGGCATAATGGAATTTCCAGATTCCATTTAAGCTGTGGCGGTAAGAAGTCTCACCTGTGGAAGCCTCTTCCACGTTTGCATAAGTGATATGATCGGAGTGCGCCTCCATTCTTCCGTCTTTAAAATACTCGGGATTCTTAACTAATGAATAATCAAATTCCTTCATATATAATCCTTTCTCGATACTGTTCACTGGTAACAACAGTAACCCTCTCTCTAAACGTTGCGGGCAATATTTTCCAGATGCCCTGTACTGGTTTTATTATAGTAATATAAACTTTCTATTTCCATGGAATTTTTACAGAATAATATATAAAAATCGTCCATAGATTGCGTATCCATGTTCAGAAAAAAGGGCGCCGCAAATAAATCGCAGCACCCTTAGATTTTCAAACTTATTTCACCGCACCGGTGATACCTTCTGCAAACTGCTTCTGCAGAACGAAGAATACAACCATGGTCGGAATGGAACAGAATAATACGCCGCACATCAGCATACCGTAATCGGTTACATAGCCTGTGATCAGGTTGGCGATCAGCATTGGCATTGTGATGGCTTTGTTATCTGTCATGATTACCTTCGGCCACAGGTATGCATTCCAGGCATTCATAAAGGTAATAACAGCGGCTGCCGCGTAGGTGGATTTCATGGTTGGAATAAACATCTGGAAAAAGATTCTCACTTCACTTAAGCCGTCAATTCGTGCTGCTTCGATAATATCTACTGGAAAAGCTCTTGCATTCTGTCGGAACATCATGATCATAAACGGTGTGGAAATGATCGGAAGGATAAATCCGATGGATGTATTCAGAAGCTTCGCTTTTGAGAACATCTTAAACAACGGAACCATAGTAGCAACCTGAGGAACCATCATGGCAAGAAGGAGAATAGAAAACAATCTGTCTTTTCCTTTGTCATGATATACTTCGAATCCGTATCCGGCGATGGAACAGATCAGAAGGCAGATCACTGTAGTCAGGATTGCATAGAAGAAAGAGTTTCCAAGTGCTCTCCAAAGTGGCTGCTGGGATGTCAGGTTCTTAAAGTTCTCCATGAAATAGCTTCCCGGAATAATACGTCCGCGTGATACATCCGTGGAGGTATTTGTAGCTGCTGAAATCATCCAGTACAGCGGGAAAACGGAGAAAAATGATACAATGATCAGAAAAATGTATGTAGGAATCAATCTTCTCTGGATTGCAGATTTGTTTTTCTTAGTCACGAGTATCACCTACTTTCAAGTTGATAAATGCCAGAACTGCTACCATAATAAAGATAATAAAGGACATTGCTGCTGCATATCCGAAGTTCGGCACGTTGACAAAACAGGTATTGTAAACATAATGTGACATTGTGATGGTTGAGTTTGCAGGACCACCCTTTGTCAGGTTCATGGACTCATCAAACAGCTGTAAGGTACCGTTGATGGACATGATGAAGGTCATGATAATAGTCGGCTTCAGAAGCGGTACTGTGATCTTCCAGAAGGTTTTCCATCCGTTTGCACCATCGATCTTCGCTGCCTCATAAACAGAATATTCGATGTTCTGAAGTCCTGCCAAATAGAATACCATGTTGTATCCGGTCCATCTCCAAATCAGGGCGATGATAATAACAATCTTCGCACTGGTGGAGTTTCCAAGGAAATTATATCCTGTGGAGAGAATTCCCAGTTTCATCAGTACACTGTTGACCAGACCGTCTGTTGCAAACATGGAACGGAAGATCAAGGAATAGGAAACCAGGGAAGTTGCACATGGAAGAAATACACATGTACGGAAAAAGCCTTTGAACTTCAGGTCTTTGTTGTTCAGAAGCTGTGCAAGCAGAATCGCAAGAATCAGCATGATCGGAACCTGAATGATCAGATACAGGAATGTGTTGCCAATGGACTGCTGGAACACTTTATCTGCAAGGATTCGTTTGTAGTTACTGAAGATTGGATCTGCAAAACGCATATTTGCGCCGGCACCTGTCTGCAGGGAAATGATAAATGCCCGGATCATTGGATAAAAGCTCATGATGGCGATCATGATAGAAGCTGGTGCCAGGAATATCCATCCGGCAGCTTTCTGCTTCGTAGCCAGTGTCATACCTTTTTTCTTGGAATTCACAGGAACTCCTCCTTTCAAGCCTATATATACTGCAACTTTTCCATCTAACAGCTGTACCAGTGAGCAAAATATTTTTATGTGACTTTCTTTTGCTCAGCCGTACAACTGTTAGATAGGCGCCTGTATGGAGTAACAGGCATTTTCTTTGAACAGAAAACGGAGGACTACTTAGCAGTCCCCCGCCTCCTAATAATTAATTCCTATTTAATTTTAATCACTGCCCGGAAAGGATTACTCAGTCATCTTGAATGCCAGTGTATCCTGTGCTTCCTGAAGAGCGTCTTCCTTAGCTGTTCCGTTTACGATATTAACAACAGCTGTGTTTACGCACTCTCTTGCCTCATAGTGATATGGAGTCTTTGTGAACTCCGGAATATGAGAAGAGTACTCTACGATTGTTGAGAAAATCGGCTGTCCGCCAAAGAACTCGTTTGGCTCATTGTAAACATCAGACTCACCAGCTGGCAGATAGCAGGAAATAGCACCTGTCTCAGAAAGGATTGCATCATAGAAGTCTGTGCTGGAGCCAAATGTGCTTGCAAGGAAGTCCTCAGCAAGCTCTACATTCTTGCAGTTAGAGGTAATATACCAGGAAGATCCACCGTTGTTTGCATAGTTTGTAGCTGTGTCAACACCGTCAACCTTAGGCATTGTGGTGATTCCCCATAAGCCTTTCTGATCTTCTGTGGACATCAGAGTAGCTGTGATCCAGTTACCATTTACAATACCAGCAGCCTCACCGCTTGTGATGGTTGCAATGTACTCATCCCAGTTGTTTACAAGTTTCACAACGTCGTTCTGAACCAGCTCTGTGTAAAGGTCGATACATTTCTCAGCTGTCTCATTGCCAACGATATAAGCTTCGCCGTCTTCGTTAACGAAGTTCGCACCACAGGACTGGATCATCATCATAAGGGTATCGCCGCCTGTTGCTTCGCTTGTAAGAAGGTATTTGCCGGTCTTCTCGTGAATATCTTTACCGATCTCTTCGAATTTGGACCATGTGATATCTGTAAGGTCATCCAGTGTATATCCTGCTTCTTCAAGGATATCTGTACGGTAGCAGGCGATAACAGCACCGTTATCAAACGGAACACCGTAATGTGTATCATCTACCATAGAATAGGACTGTTTCAGAGCTCCGAAATCATCCCAGTTAACATTCATATCTTTCAGGTCTGTGAAAGCATCTGGATAAGCTTTCAGGAATTTCTGATAGCTGTTATCCTGCATGAGAACGATATCCGGAAGTGTGCTGTAGTCACCAGCGTTAGCTGCTGTAGTAAGCTTGGTCTGGCAGTCATCAGAAGATGTCTCGATGATATCTACTGAAAAGCCTTCATGATCAGCTGCATACTGATCAGCTGCGATCTGCATGGACTTGATATTGAAGTTCTGGTCCCATGCCCATACGGTTAATGTGTTGTCGTTGTCCTCTGCAGATACAACTGTTGCTCCTGCTGCCATGGAAGCTACCATTGCACCTGTAAGTAATACGGTAAGTACTTTTTTCTTCATAGAAATATCCTCCCTTAAAATTGTTTCTCTGTATTTCTTATGAATGTATTATACCATCCGCATATAGGGTGATGTATGCAATACCGCTCATATAATGTGCATTTTCGACCATAATATGTGTTTAAGGCTTTTTCTTATTTTGTTCATTTTTTCACATTTTTTCGTCATGTTCACGAAACATATATCACTTTTCCACCATAGTGCATATGTTATAATTGATTTTCTGTACTTTTTCACAAACTTTATATGTATATTTTGTGAACTATTCACATTCTTTTATTTTATTTCTATGCAAAAAAGACTTTCTGAGGATACCTAGTTTTCAGGGTATGGAGCATCTCTTCCGTAAGGTCCAGAAGTAATTTGATCTTACGTCCGTCTTCCTTAATGATCATTGTGTAATAGGGAGTATCTTCTTCATAGGAAGTATAATCGTACTTCTTTAAGTGCTCTGTTCCACCGTTCTTTTTGTATTTTGCCACTGAGCCATGCCAGTGAGGGGCTACCACCTCCAGCTGCCGGAGATCCAGCTCATGGGCTGTCTTACGGTACTTGTTTCCATAAATCACATCTATGGTAAGCTGTTCATTTTCCATTATGTATTCATAATCCCGCTGGCAAAAGGTCCCGTAAATAAAATAAAGACCTGCCAGGCAAAAACCAGCCAGCATAAAGGCCTGGGATATGGTAATTCCCATAACAACAAACACTACGGCAAAAAATACCATGGTCTTTTTTAATACTCCGGAAAGCCTCTTTTTCTTTCTGGTCACCTGTTCTACTATTTTGTAATCGTACATTCTACCATCCCTCCTCTGAATGAATATCAAATTTCAAAAGCTGCTGTTCGTAATTTTCCGGGCGTTTCCGCCACTCTGCCGGCGACATTCCCATCAGCTGGCGGAAGTTCCGGTTAAATGTGGAATTGGTTGTAAAGCCACATTTGTAGGCAATATCTGCGATAGACTCATCCGTCTTTTTCAGGATCTCACAGGCAGTCTGAATCCTTACTTTGTTAATATATTCCAGAGGGCTCATGTGCATATAGGAGGTAAACACCCTGCGAAAATGAGTCTCACTGATATGGCAGGCTTTTGCCAGATCACCAATTCGGATATCCTCCATATAACATTGTGAAATATAGTCGATGGCCCTGGAGATCATATTGGTGATCTTTCCTTTTTCCTCAATATTTTCTTCAGCAGAGGAACGGTTCATTCTTGCCACTTCCGCAAGTAATGCCAATAATACTCCTTTGGCCTCTTCCAGATAAAACTCATCACTGGCGCGCATAATTTCCAGTATCTTGATTATTTTGTTTGAAAGGCTTTTATATTCTGATTCTTTCAGGCAAAGTGCTTTTGAATAAATACGCTGGATCATTTTTTCTGCCCTGAGGGGCGTTCCTGCAGCCACCTGCAAAAAACCTTCCGCATCAATAAACAAATATTCCCATTTGCTGATATTTCCCACATCGCTGGTGGTCGTATGGGGAAAGTTCGGTGGAATAATGGTAAATTCCCGCCCTGCAAAGCGTACAGGCTCTTCTCCTAACACCAGCTCTCCTTCGCCACTGTAGCAGAAACCGATCTCCAGATAGTTATGAAAGTGAAGGTAATCCACATCCCTTCCATAATTCTGCACCCACTTTTCACCAAGAAGTGCCAGAATGGGGATTCCATCCTGCATCTGGTAATAGCGGAATTCCATTTTCATTTTTCGTTTTTTTGCCATGTAGTCTCCTGTAAATTTCCTTGTAACTATTCTACTGTATTTCTCCTATCATACCATACTTTTTTCTTTTCTAAAACAGCAATCTACCCGGAACGTGTCTGCGAAAGACTTTCAAACAGACACCTGAACACAAAAAGGCCCTGCACGCGGCAGGGTCTTTTCGTTATATTACCATTTAATCTTTTCAGACTGTCTGATTAGTACAGTTTAGCCATCTCTTCGATGTTGTCTGGGTTGAACTCAAGTGGAGCACCAAGAACTACTTCTGTACCACCGTCATCAGCTGCTGTGATTGTGTAGTCGCCAAGGTCACCAGCTGTGAAGGTTTCATCAACAGCACCTGTGATCTCATCATTGATCAGAGCGATTGTTGTCAGAGCGGAAAGTTTTCCAAGGCCCTGCATATCCCACAGATAGAAGTATGGGCAGGAATGCTCATCATCAGCACCTGTGTACTCAAGCATCTCAGATGGAAGTCCAAGACCTGTCAGTTTGCAAGCAGATCCATTGTCCTGAAGGTATTTAGCAGCTGCAGCGATACCAACTGTTGTAGGTGCGCAGATAACTTTCAGATCCGGGTATTTCTCAAGAAGAGCTGCTGTCTGGTCTGTGGATTTCTGTGGCTCGTCATCGCCATATGCAACTTCTACAAGCTCAAGCTTGGAATATTTGTCATCCTCTTCCATAATCTTCTTCATAGCGTCGATCCATGCGTTCTGGTTTGCAGCCTGAGAAGTAGCGGAAAGAATTGCGAACTGTCCCTCTCCACCGGAGATATCAAGGCAAGCATCAAGAAGAGCCTGTCCTACAGCAACAGTACCAGCCTGGTTGATGAAGATCTGACGGCTGTCTGGGTTTGTAGCAGAGTCGAAGCAGGAGATCTTGATTCCTTCATCCATAGCTTCCTGTAATTTTGCCTGAAGTGCGTTAACATCGTTTGCAGAGATGCAGATTGCATCGTAGTCCTGAGAGATCAGGTTGTCAAGAACTTTGATCTGAGCATCTGCTGTAGCTGCCTCTGGATAAACTGTATCAACAGTAGCACCCTCTGCTTCAGCTGTCTCTACGAAAGATTTTGCAGCGATTTCGAAGAATGCGTTACCAGCGGATTTACCAACCAGTGCGATTTTCTTTCCGTCAGCGGAACCTGCCATAGCCGGAACTGCGGATCCAAGGATCATTGCACCACAAAGAATTGCGCTTACGATTTTTTTGTTCATGTTTTTTTCCTCCCATGGAATAATATAGTTTTTGTATTTGTAACTGCCCCGCCTTCTGCAAGGCAGTTTACAAGCTTTATAAGGTTATATATGAGTTCGTTAAGGATTTTTTATTTCGCTGTTTTTGCTTTTTTCTGAATCTCTTTGATGATGTTCGGAAGTGCAACTGCACCGATCAGAAGCACACCGATGATCAGCAGGATAACCTGCGGATGAATGTTTCTCTGTCCAAGACCAACACGAAGGCAGACGATGATAAATGCGGAAATCAGACCGCCGGCGATATTACCTTTACCACCTGTGGAGGAGATTCCTCCGAATACTGCCATTGCGATGGCATCCATTTCAAATCCGTTACCGGTTGTGGTATTTGCACCGAATGAGGAAGACATCAGGAACAGTGCACACAGTCCGGAGATGGTTCCCATCAGAGTGTAGATCACGAAACGGATCTTCTGTACGTGAATTCCGGAGTAGTAAGCTGCAAGACGGTTAGTACCGATTGCATATACCCTGCGTCCGAAAGTACATTTTCCAAGGATAACAGCTGCAATGATTCCAAGGATCAGAACCAGGAAAAGAATGTAAGGAACACGTCCTACCTTTCCGCCAAGTGCAGCAAAGCCTTCTGTGTTTGTTACGGAAATACTTCCACCACTTCCAAGAACGATTTCTGCAATACCTCTGAAAATAATCTGGGTTGCAAGTGTTACGATCATTGGAGGCAGTTCTTCGAATCTGGTAAGGACAAATGCGTTTACAGCACCGCAAAGGGATCCAACCAGAAGTGTGGCAAGGATCACCACGAGGAATGGAGCTCCTGTGTTTGCCACAATACAAGCCATTGTTGCGGAGAGACACACGATAGATCCAACGGAAATATCAATCTCACCAAGTACCAGAATGTATGCCATCGGCAGCATCAAGAAGATTTCTGCCAGATAAACAGGCATCTGACGGAGCAGACTCTTCAGATTATAGAACTCGGAAAAGTTTGCGCAGAAAATATTTACTGCAATAAACAGGAGTACCAGAATGCCTTCCCAGCTGAAGATCATCTGTTTCACAGGGCTTTTCGGCACGTTGTTAATACTTCTTCCAGATTTTCCAGCCATGATTACATCTCCCTTCCCTTTAATGCATTTTTGTCAGCTGTACGCTGTAAAACAATGTTTACAACAACTACTACAAGAATGATAACACCCTTGATGGTATTCAGCCACAGCTGATCGAAGAATGGGATCAGCGGAAGTGCTTTTGCGATGGTTGCAAGGATCAGGGATCCAAGAAGAGCACCAAGTACTGTACCACGTCCACCACTCATGCTTACACCACCGATAACGCAGGCTGCGATAACGTCCATCTCACCGCCCTGCTGCATATCAGGCATTGCAGAAGCGTAAATAGAAACCTGAAGGGCTCCGCCAAGACCGGCAAGAAGACCCATGATAGTGTAAACAAGAAGCTTAATATTCCTTACATTAATACCGGAAACTTCAGCAGCACTCGGGTTACTTCCTACTGCATAGATTCTTCTTCCGATGGTAGTCCATTTCATGAATACGAAGAAGATCACATAGCAAAGGATGATCACCCAGATTACAAGGCTCATTCCCAGGAATTTTGTTGTTGCAAAATTTTTAAATTCACCAAGGGCTGCTGCACTTGCCCACTCACCATTGTGGGAAACCAGATATCCCATTGCACGGTAGATGTACATGAAGCCCATTGTTGCAATGATCGGAGGTACATCTGCTCTGGAGATTACAAGACCTACCAGGAAACCACATGCGATTCCGATTGCCAGCGCGATCACAAATGCCAGGAAAGTACTGGAAATGTGTTCATATTTCAGAAGCATACCAATTGACATACCAGTCAGTGCCAGAGTAGACATGATGGAAATATCAATTCCACCTACCAGCATAACACACAGCATACCAAGTGACATTACCATTGTTACAGCATTGTTTTTCAGCATATCCGTCAGAGACTTGAATGTAAGGAATGACGGGCTGATGATTGTGATTACTACGAAAAGCAAAACCAGGATCACTGCAAGCAGTGCTTCACGGGAACCTGTCAGCTTTTTCATGAAAGATTTCTTTTCCATTATTTAGCTGCCCCCTTTCCGGTTGTACCTTTCTCCATTGCCAGCTCAAGGATCATCTCCTGAGTTGCTTCGCCTCTTCCCAGCTCACCAGTCTTACGTCCGTTGCACATTACAACGATTCGGTCAGACATTCCAAGGATTTCAGGCATTTCAGAGGAAATCAGGATAATTGCGTAACCCTTCTTTGCAAGATCACCCATGATCGCATAAATCTCAGCCTTGGCACCAACGTCAACACCTTTCGTCGGCTCATCCATGATAACAACCTTCATCTCCTGGCTAAGAGCCTTGGCAACTACAACCTTCTGCTGGTTACCACCGGACAGAGAGCTTGCAGGCTGGAAAATATCAACTGCCTTGGTATCAACCTCTTCCAGAAGTCTCTTGGAAAGATCTCTTTCTGTCTTCTCGTCATTGAAGCCGTTCTTCGCATATTTGCTGATAGTCGGAAGTGTTACGTTTCTTCCAAGTCCCCAGCTCATGATCAGACCTTCCTTCTGACGATCCTCCGGAAGAAGGATAATTCCTTCTTTCATTGCGTCAGATGGCTGTTTGATATGTACTTCTTTTCCCTCCAGATAAACCTTACCTTCATCTGGATTTGTGATTCCACAGACGCTCTCTACAACTTCTGTACGTCCTGCACCAACCAGACCTGTAAGACCTACGATCTCGCCAGCGCGTACATTGAAGGAAACATCTTTGAAATATCCGGTACGGGATAAGTGCTCGATACGAAGCATCTCATCACCAATCTTAACCTCCGGTTTCGGGAACAGATCCTTGATCTCACGGCCAACCATGGCTTTAATCAGGTCTGCATTGGTGATTCCGTCTACATCATAGGTACCAATATACTGAGAGTCACGGAAAACAGTAACTCTGCTTGCCAGGCGGTACATATCCTCAAAACGATGGGAAATGAAGATAATGGAAACGCCTTTTTCTTTCAACTGATCTACGATTCTGTAAAGCTCCTCGGATTCTCTCTTTGTAAGAGAAGCGGTAGGCTCATCCAGGATAACAATCTTTGCATTTGTGGACAATGCCTTTGCGATCTCAACCATCTGCTGCTGGGCCACACTTAAGGTTCCCATTTCTGCTGTGGAATCGAAATCTGCATTCAGCTGCTTCAGAAGCTTATTTGCCTCCTCATTCATAGCTTTCCACTGGATTATGTGATTCTTCTTGATCTCATGTCCCATAAAAATATTTTCAGCTACTGTTAAATGTGGATAGGATGTGGGGTGCTGATAAACAGCTGCAATTCCTGCTTCCTGTGCATCCTTCGGACCTTTGAAATCCACTTTTTCTCCAAACAGGTACATTTCGCCTTCTTCTGCTTTATGTACACCGGTAATTACTTTAATGAAGGTAGATTTACCTGCACCGTTTTCGCCCATCAGTGCGTGAACTTCGCCAGGCTTTAACTGGAACTGTACATTGTTCAGTGCTTTAACGCCGGGGAAAATTTTCGTAATGCCTTTTAATTCAAGAACATATTCAGACACGGCTTTTTCTCCTCCCTTTCTTGATCTGTTATTATTCTACCACCTGTGCACTTTGTTTGAAAATGGGAAAATATTTTGAAACAGGGTAAAATATTTTCCACTTAATGGGTAAAATTTTCCACTGATCTTAAAAATATTCCACAAAGCAAGGTACTTTTAGTCTCGTATTTTGGATATAATTGTGGTATGATAGGTGTGGCATTTTTTATTAATACGTTTTTATAACCTTACAGATAACTGTTCATTTCTTTCGCAGTTACTGTCATTTCACTAATCAGGAGCTCCGGTGATTTCCGGAGGGATATAACGGAGATTCATTATGAAATTACTGATCGTAGACGATGAAGAGCTCACCCGTACCGGTGTGATTTCTTCCATTGACTGGCAATCCATCGGAATCCAGGAAGTGCTTCAGGCAGATGATGGAATAAACGGAATTGAAATGGCCAGGGTACACAGACCGGACATTGTACTATGCGATGTGCGTATGCCCCGTCTGGATGGAATCGCAATGCTGGAACAGCTGGAAGAAATTCTTCCTGATATTGTTCCTGTTTTTATGAGCGGATATTCGGATAAGGAATATCTAAAGGCTGCCATCAAGCTAAAAGCCGTCAATTATATAGAGAAACCTCTGAACCCAGTGGAAATCCGGGATGCCATTATGGAAGCCCGTGATCTTTGCCTGGAGAAAAAACGCACCCGGCAAAATGCGTCCATCCATTCCATGGAAAGCGCTTCCCGCCTGGCACTTCTTCTCACCCAGCCTTTCGCACATGCGAAGGAAAGTATTGATCAGCTCATAGCGGAGCTGTCTCTGTCTATCAGCAATACCACTCCTTTTACTGCAATTGTGCTTAAAACCGATACAGAGGAGGAGCTTCCTCTTTCAGAGGCAAACGCCATGTTTCTGTCAGTCCGGGAATTTTTAAAAACCTTCCATATAGATTGTATTTTTGCAGAAAAGCGTGTGCAGTATATGGTTTACTTTTTGTTTGGTTCCACTCCCGGAGCTGCCGTTCGAAAAAGTATTGAAGAATTTTTCTGTAATCTGTATTCCCGCTGCACCAGATTCTGCATCGCAGCCGGAGACACTGTTACAGGTATTTCCAGAGCTTATCAGTCCTATACTTCTGCTGTTATTTCCCTGCAGAGCAGCTTCTTTTTCCCCACAGGTACCTTTCTGTCTCCTTTTTATCAGGCACCTGTTTCCGAAACAGCCGCAGAGCTTTCTGCCAGTCCGGAGAATGAATTTCTCACTCTTCTCACTGAAAAAAATAAGGAAAAAGCAAAAGCTTTCCTTGATAATCTGTTTCTGTATTATAACCAGAATCAGAATATTCTGCCTAATCAGGCCAAGGATCTCTATTACAAATTATTCCGTGCTTTGGACAATGCTGCGCGTCAGCTGAAGCTAACCTTATCAGATACCCAGGAAAATTTAATAGACACATTGGAAAAGATTTTTTCCTATAATGAGATGCACCAGAAGCTGGTGAAAAAGACAGAGATTTTTTTCCAGACAGCAGTCAGCACAGAAGAAGAAAATTCTACTATTTTTCTGATCAAGGATTACATAGGGCAGAAATATATGAACGAGACCTTATCTGTGAAAGATATCAGTGATCATGTATTTTTATCAACCTCGTATGTGTGTACCTTCTTCAAAAATGAGACCGGTCAGACTTTAAATCAGTACCTCACAGAATACAGAATGGAAAAGGCCAAGCAGCTGCTGTCTGACCCCAGGTATAAAATTACAGATATTTCCTCGCGGGTGGGATACAGTGACGGGAATTATTTCGGTAAAAGTTTTAAGAAGTATACAGGTTTTTCTCCTTCTGAATATCGAGAGAAAATGAGTTAGTTTTCTGCAACACATAAAAAATTTTATATATTTCAAAACACCTATATATTTTTGAGGAGTGTGAAATAATTTGCATAAGCTTAAGCAATGGTACCAGGATCTGAACCTGCAGTCCAAGTTTACCCTGGTACTTCTTTTGATTGTGTCAATTCCTGCGATTGCCATTATCTTCTTTTTTTATGGAAGAGCCTACGACATGGTAGTTTCCTATACAATCCGCCAGGAACAGGACCGGTCTGCAGAAACGGCACCGTTGATAGAAGAATCCATTCAGAAAGTCCTGGATGTAAGCGAAGAGATTTCTTCCCTTGATTTTTACCAGACACTTTTTAAAAATGCCATAACCGACTCCTTCACGAATCTGGCAGATTCCCCGGATGCGGCATCTTTTTCCCAAAAGGTAGATCAGCTGATCACTGGTACACCTGTTACCAATGTCAAAATTTATATGGAGGTACCAAAAGACTCTCCTTCAGACATAAATGCACTTTTAAATAAGGAAGACCTGAAAGATACTTTTCTATCTCTTGATCAGATCCGTGGAACCTACTGGTATGGTATTTTCCGCGGAAGCCGCGTTTCCCAGCTTTTTTGTCCCTCCTTCTATCTTGGTACAAAGGAACAAAAGGCATATGGAGATCAGGCATATATCACCCATGCTTCTATGATCTATAACAACGGAACTTATGATGCTTATATGGCGGTCTATTATTCCAGTCATGATTTTCAGCAGATCCTGTCTGAGAATCTTACTTTGGACGGCAGTGTTTCTTATATTATGAATGAGCGTAACAACCTGGTTTCTGCTTCCAGTGATTCTCTCGCCGGAATTTACTGGCTGAATTACGACAAGATCATGGAGTCCTACATGTCCTCCAACAGTTTCGTGGAGCAGGATATTCTGGGGAAAACCGTTTACGTTGGTTTCTACCGGATCAAACAGCCAGGCTGGTTTATGGTGACGGTACTTCCCTCCCAGCCCCTGATCAATCAGAGTAATACCCTGGTTTTGCAGTTTTTATCCATTTATATTGCGGTACTGGTGCTTGCCTTTTTGCTTGCAAGTACCTTGTCCAAATCCATTACAGGGCGAATTTCCTCCGTTATCAGTCAGATGAGAACAGTCCGTCACGGTCCTCCGGTCCCTATGGACAGCCCAAGTGCGCACGATGAAATTGGTGACCTTATTGATACATACAACTATATGACACGCAAAATGAATCAGCTTATGGAAAAACAGGCCCAGGCTGCTGAGGATCTGCGAATTGCCGAGTTTAATTCCCTGCAGGCTCAGATCAATCCCCATTTTCTTTATAATACCATGGATATGATCAACTGGATGGCCCAGCAGGGACGTACCTCTGAGGTCTGTAACGCAGTGCAAAGTCTTTCCAGATTCTACAAGCTGACACTTAGTCGTAAAAAGGGAATCAGTACTATCGCCAAGGAAGAAGAACATGTTTCCATCTATGTTCACCTGCAGAATATGCGCTATCATGACAGCATTTTCTTCATTTCCGATATTCCGGATGAACTGATGGAATACCAGATTCCAAAGTTGACCCTGCAGCCTGTTATAGAAAATTCCATACTACACGGCATTCTGGAAAAACCTTCCAAGTCTGGAACTATTGTACTTACCGGATGGATGGAGGATGGGGATATTGTACTTCTGATTTCTGATGACGGAGTTGGAATCGCGCCGGATAAACTGCCCGTGATTCTTTCCGGGGAAGGAACCAGTATTTCAGGTGGAACCAATATTGCGATTTATAATACTCACAGACGGCTTCAAGTGCTTTATGGCGCAGATTATGGTTTGACTTATTCCAGCGATGTAGGAAAAGGAACCGAAGTGCAGATTCGGATTCCAGCGAAGAGGGATGAAACCTCTGGCGAAACGCCAAAGCCCCTGTAAACTGATGTTTTCAGCACCGTCTTACGCAGGCGGTGCTTTTTGTATGGAATTTCACAGAAGATAACAAACGGGAGAGTCCACAGACTCTCCCGTTTATTGAATATGAATATGTGTACAGACCATATAGATGGTCTTATTCTTGCTATTATTTACACAACTTTGAAAATTATCTTGTTACAATATCAACCGGTACATTGAAGATCTTTGCAACCTTCAGGATGGTATCAATATGTCTGCCTGTTGCAGCTGCCATATGATGTGTCGGGCCAGCTTCGCTCCAGCGGTTTACAAACTCTCTTGCGCCACATGTAAAACGAGTTCTCATGTTCGTATCGCCAAAGGAAAGGATTGGTCCTTCCTCGTTGATTCCCTCAGCAACAACGAATTTGAAGCGTCCGTCTCCATCCTGTGTGATTGCAAGATAGGTAACCGGACCTGTGTATGGATAGAACTGTGTCAGATATCCGCCGCCTGTTTTGCCATGGAACACTGGTACGATCTTCATGGTAGGTTTCTTATCAGAAATATCGGCATCACCACTTCCAGAATGACCGATAATGCAGATGTCATCATTGAAGTCAATGGAATACATCTCGGAAAGCTGGCCTGTGCCGGAAATTGTCTTCAGAATACTCATTGCCATGGCAACCTTCATATCACCCTCAACAGCACATGCAGTACCCTGTTTGATCAGCATAGAGAATGCCGGAATCAGCATACTGTCAAGGACACCAGCCTTGCCCTGTGCAAATCCGTCATAATGGGAAGCGATCATTCCAAGATGCTCGTCCTTTACCCATTTCTCAAATGCTACAACATATTTTGCCATATCCCATACTTTCTCAATTGTTCCGCCGCCCTCAATATCAAAGGTGTCCAGAATATCCTGAGCTTTTGCACGAATTGCATCCTCATCTGTGATATCATCCGCAATTGCCCACATTTTTTCCCAGTCAAACTGTTTGGTATAAAGGAACATTCTGTTATACAGGTTAGTCTCATCAATGTAAAGGTCCATCATACCTGGGTAAGGTCTTCCAATCTGGGCAATATTTGTGTCACGGAATCTTCTTCTTACCTGAGCTGCTTTACACCAGTCTTCAATCTCAGCCTGAACATCTGGATCTCCGCCTTCTACAACACCAGTGATAACAGCATGTCTCTTTCCAGCTCTCTCAAGGTCAGCAACAGCTTCTCCAACAGCACCGCAGGCATATCCTTCGCCGAGCCATGTAGCAATGTCTGTGTGATCGTAATCCAGAGCTTTCAGCTTCTGAACATTTACCAGAACAACCGGAACATTCAGGTCACGGATTGCAGGAAGCATGTTGTAGGATGTAGCGTAGGTTAACATCTGAAGGAAAACGAGATCAACGTCTGCTGCACGGAATTTATCCCCAGCAGCCATAGACTGTTCTTTTGTTGTTACCATTCCTCCATCGATGATTTCTACGGTATCCGGAATTGTTTTCTTAAATGCCTCGTACTGAGCCTCAAACTCTGGTACCAGTGAAGGGAACTGAGGCAGATATGCGCCTAAAGCAATAGAAAATACGCCAACCTTTGCTTTTGTGTTTACTAACATAGTAGTACCTCCTGTTTAATTTGATATATTATGCATCTGTGATTCAGGCTGCGAACATAACGCTTATTGCTCATAGGTTCAGAAACAATCTGTTTGCCCATATGCCACAGCTCATAACCACAAATGCCATTATACAAATGATCGTATATCCCGGCTGTTTTAACTTCTCATTAAGCCTGATATACCTTAATTCCAAAGGACTCATGAATGGTAGTACGAGCCTCTTCGATTGATTTAAACTCTTCTGCTTTTAACATCTGAGCGGTAATATTACCGATTGCAGTTGCCTCTCCAGGACCTGCATGAACCTCTTTGCCTGTTGCTCTCGCAGTCAGCTCATTAAGATAGCCTGCATTGGAACCGCCGCCAACTACATGGATACGACTGAAGGTTCTTCCTGTCATCTCTTCCAGTTCCTTTGCTGTCTTTGCATAGCACTCAGCAAGACTGGTATAAATAACAGTAGCAATTTCTCCTAAAGTTTCCGGAACCTTCTGTCCGGTTCTTCTGCAGTAATCTTTAACCTCTTCGATCATGCTTTCCGGAGAAAGGAAGCACTCATCATTTGCATCTACTCTGGATGGGAAATCTTTCGCTTCCTCTGCCATCTGACAGATTTCTGCAAATCCATATTTATCATCATATTCATGACGAACAGACTGGATCATCCAAAGTCCCATGATATTTTTCAGATAACGGAATCTTCCTGCATAGCCGCCCTCATTCGTAAAGTTCATCTCGCAACTCTTCTTGGAGCAGTCAGCTTTTTCTCTTTCAATTCCCATCAATGACCATGTTCCGGAGCTGATATAAATAAAATCGTCGTCGTTTGCAGGAACTGCAAGAACTGCGGATCCGGTATCATGTGTAGCCGGTGCTACAACTTCCACATCAAACCCAACTTCTGCTTTTACCTCTTCTGTAAAGTGTCCAACACTGGTACCAGGCATGATCAGCTTCTGGAACATTTTTCTTGGATATCCAAGTTTATCAATCAGTTCGTAATCCCAGTCCTTTGTTTCTGCATTTACCAGCTGACCTGTTGTTGCCTCTGTATATTCACAGGTTTTCTTGCCTGTAAGAAGATAATGGAAATAATCCGGTACATGAAGCATAGTTTCAGCCTGTTCCAGATATTCCGGATGTTTTGTCTTCACAGCCATCAGCTGATATACCGTGTTGAAAATTGCTTTCTGAATACCGGTACGTGCATAAAGATCCTCAAGAGAAATCGTCTTATATACTTCCTCATCCATACCTTCATTTCTGTGATCACGATATCCTACTGTATTTCCAAGAACCTTGTCGTCCTTATCCATCAGTACAAAGTCAACGCCCCAGGTATCAACGCCCATGCTTACTGGAATCTTGCCGATCTCTTTACATTTCTTAAGACCATTCTTAATTTCCTGGAAAAGTCTGTCAAACTCCCAGCAAAGCTCGCCGTCTTTCTTTACCATTCCATTCTCAAAACGATGAACTTCCTCAAGCTCCATTTTTCCATTCTCAAGATGTCCAAGGATCAGACGTCCGCTGGAAGCACCGATATCTACTGCTAAATAATACTTTGTCATTTTATGAAACCTCCTCAATTGTAAAATTACGCTGTATGTATCAAGGTTCCTGTCTTATTGTCACACACAAATGTCTCATCGAACATTTTCCATAAACAATAACGTACAAATCCTGATGTTCCTCACACAGCTGCCTTTCTAATTGATGATATCATAGTACTATAATATCCATCAATAAATAAGAACCTTGTTTGTCTAAAAAAGTGTCCTTATTTGCAACCAGAATATTCTATCCACTATATTCACCAAAAACCTCTCACATAAAGTATCCGGAAGATAGTGACAATATTTTCCGTGCTGCAATAATTCCTCTTTCACCCAGAAAACCCCCGGGGCAATGCCCCAGGGGTCTGTTTCATTCACAGTTTATAAACCTGCAAACATTGGACGTTGTGTCGTCTCTTTACTTTTTAATTAGTCGTAAAGGTTTGGAGCGATGTTTTCATCGTCGATGTTTGTAGAATCATACCAGTAACCAGCTGTAGGAACATCCTCAAGCTCAGCTCCGTTAGCAGCTGCTGTCAGAGCGTAGATTGCATAATATCCCATCATCAGAGGAGACTGTGTAACTGCACCAAGGAATGTGCCATCTGTTACAGCTGCTTTAATGATAGAACCAGCGTCGAAACCAACACCGATAACATCACCGTTAGCTGCGTCAGAACCAAGAACGTTCAGGTTAGCGTTAGCTGCAAGAACACCCTCTGCTGCAACCTGGTTGGAACCGAAGATTGCGATACAGTTTTCCTGGGAAAGGATAGCCTGAGCCTCTGTGGAGCAAAGCTCTACAGTTGTCTGTGCCGGAACTGCAACCTGGATAACAACGTCTGCGTCAGCTTCTTCAGCGTCAGCACCTTCTGCTGCGTTTACATAGAACTCATTACCTTTAACTGCTACTGTTTTTCCATCAGCTTTAATCAGCTCGATCATCTTATTGATGAATCCTGTACCACGCTGCTGGATGTTAAGACCTGTAGCATCCTGGTTAACCTCACCGATGATAACCTGTCCGTCAGCATTAGCGATAACGTCTTTGATTGCCGGATACATGTTCTCAGCTGCTACAGAACCAGCCTGATTGTTGTCTGTGCAGACTTCGCAAACTACAGATCCTTCCGGAGCATCAGCGATACCTGTATCAAATGTAACAACCGGGATTCCTTTGTCAACACATGTCTGAAGAGCTTCCTGAACAGAAGATGTATCACAAGCTGCAAGTCCTAATCCAACAGGATTAGCTGCGATAGCTGTATTGATCATGTTAACCTGGTCAGCGATATCGGACTCACTGTTTGGTCCCTGTGCTGTATAGGTAACACCTAATTCTTCAGCTGCTTTGTCCATACCTTTCATAGCTGCTTCCCAGTATGTAGCCTGGAAAGATTTAACCATCATAGGGAATTCATAAGCTTCGTTAGCTGTAAGTCCTTCAAACTGATCTTCCGGAGCTGCCATAACAGTTGTTGCTGCTAAACCAGATACCATTGCTGCACAGAGTACTAATGCCATAACTTTCTTTGCTTTCATTTACTACTTCCTCCTTGAAATAAAAATTATATAGTTTTTTATGATGATACGTCGCTACACTCTCCGACGCTTCACATCCGTTATGAAATTGTTGCTGTTTACCAGCTGTTCTGCTTATAAACAGAATTTTACTTTTCTTCAGGCTGACTGTCTGAAAGCCAGCCTGTATGTTTCAGTTATTAGTGTGCACTTTTTTTCTCTTTCAGGATATCGATCAATACTGCAACGATCAATACAACACCTGTGATGATCTGCTGCCAGTTTGCCTGCAGACCGACATATGGAAGACCGGTCTTTAACAGCATGATTACGAAAATACCTACCAGAGTTCCTACTACAGATCCATAACCACCGGAAGCTGCAACACCACCAACGAATACACCACCGATTGCGTCCATCTCAAGTCCAGCACCAGTACCAGGCTGTACAGTAGGAGTTACTGCTGCGTATGCGATAGCTGCAAGTCCGGTAAACAGACCGCAAACTACGTATACCATTACATGGTAAAACTTAACATTGATTCCGGAAAGAGCTGCTGCTTCTTTGTTGGAACCGATTGCGATGGTGTAACGTCCGAATTTTGTATGATTCAGAACGAACTCCATCAGGATTACCAGAAGGATCATCCAAAGGAAACCGAGCGGGTAACGGGAAGCGCTTCTTCCCTGTCCGATTGTCAGTTTAAAGATGGAATGGAACCATCCGCCTGGCTGATTCAGTGTTGGCCATGGTGTAGCACTGCAAAGAGAACCAGCACCACGGGTAATCATACAGGTACAAAGAGTAGCAAGGAATGGCGGCAGGTTCATGATACCAATGAGAACACCGTTCAATGCGCCGATTGCAATTCCAAGCACTACACAGAGCAGCATTGCTACTACTACTGGAACATTGTTGCTTCTTACAAGTGTTCCGCCGATCAATGCGTAACATACCATACCAGTTCCGATTGACAGGTCTACACCGCCTGTGATAAGCGGGAATGTAACACCGATTGCCATCAGAAGGTCATAATATGAGAAATCCAGCATACTCAGGATTGTGGTGTACTGTCTGAACTCCTTACTCATAAAGGAGAAAACAGCAGACAGTGCAATGATAACCAGCAAAACAATAAATCTCTGATCACTTAAAATACTTTTTTTCTTCTTAGTCATGACGTCCTCCTTAATCGATATTCCGTGTCGCCTTATTCATGATGTGTTCCTGTGTAGCTTCAGAAATATCAATATTTCCTGTTACCTTACCTTCACACATAACGATGATTCGGTCACTCATTCGGAGAATCTCGGTCATTTCAGAGGAAATCATAATAATAGATTTTCCTTCTGCTGCAAGCTTGCTCATTAACTTGTAGATCTCGTTCTTCGCACCAACGTCGATACCTCTTGTAGGCTCATCGAAGATCAGGATCTCACTGTCACGGGTAAGCCATTTTGCAATAACTACCTTCTGCTGGTTACCACCGGAAAGATTCACTACCAGCTGGTCTGTAGAAGGAGTCTTGGTTGCAAGCTCTTTCACATATCTCTCTGTAACTTTTTTCTCTTTGGCTTTGTTGATGAATAAACCGTTGCAATATTCTTCCATGGTAGCCAGGGTTGTGTTCTCTGTTACAGATTTCTGAACAACAACTCCATATCTTCTTCTGTCCTCAGACAGATAACCGATACCATATTTAACAGCATCCTGTGGGCTGTTGATGGTTACTTCATGGAGCTGTCCATCTTTACCCATAATGGAAATCTTACCGCTCTGTTTCGGATCTGCCCCAAACAGTGCTCTGGCTGTCTCGGTACGTCCTGCTCCCATCAGTCCTGAGAAGCCAAGGATTTCTCCTTTACGAAGCTCGAAGCTTACATCCTGAACCATCTTGCCTGCATTCAGATGCTCTACCTTCAAAACAACCGGAGCATCTGGGGCAACCATGCTATGATCCTTCGGATCTTCGTAAATAACACGACCAACCATCATGTTGATAATATCTTCTTTTGTACTGTCAGCTGTGATCAGGGTTCCAACATAGCCACCATCTCGCATGACAGTTACACGGTCTGTGATGACCTTGATCTCATCCATACGGTGTGAGATGTATACAATACCAAGATTCTTCTTACGAAGGTCTTTGATGATTTCAAATAAATCCGCAATCTCCTTCTCAGTAAGAGCTGCTGACGGCTCATCAAAAATGATTACCTCAGCTTTGTGGGAAATAGCCTTTGCAATCTCACACATCTGCTGCTTACCAACAGTAAGATTACTCATTTTTTCTCTCGGATCGATTTCAATATTCAGATCCTGAAATAATTTCCTGGAATCTTCAATCATCTTCTTGTCGTCTACACGGATTCCCTTCTTCGGTTCACGTCCGATAAAGATGTTCTGTGCAACAGTCAGATCTCCGATCATATTTAATTCCTGATGTACGATTACCACTCCGGCATCCTGAGCTTCACGGGTATTGTGAAATTCTGTCTCTTTGCCTTTATATGTAATTGTTCCGGAATCCTTCTGGTAAATACCGGTAAGCACCTTCATCAGTGTGGACTTTCCGGCTCCGTTCTCTCCCATAAGTGCATGTACTTCACCGCGTTTCACTTCGAAATTAACATGATCCAGGGCATGAACTCCAGGAAAGGACTTATCAATATCCTTCATAGTTAAAATAACTTCACCCATTATCGAATCCTCCCTTATGATCAGTTCTTTCTGCGTCTTGCAGAAACGTCAGCGTAAACTGCTACAATAACAATGATACCTGTAATAATCATCTGCTGTCCTTTGCCAAGACCAAATGCCATGATTCCCTGCTGAAGAAGAGAGATGATAAATACACCGATTACAGTACCGCCGATGGAAGCAAGTCCACCAACCATGGATGTACCACCCATTACACAGCCTGCAATTGCCTCGTTGTTATACTGATCGCCATATCCTGGCTGAACGGTTGTATAAGTAGCTACAAAGAACAGTGCTCCGATTCCTACCAGGAATCCACAGATCACATATGCAAGCATTCTCCATTTTCTGGTATTGACACCAGAAAGACGAACTGCCTCGCTGTTAGATCCAAGACAAAGGATATAACGTCCTGGCTTTGTATTGTAAAGAACAATACCGCAAACCACTGCCATTCCAAGGAAGATCACAAGACCAACCGGGAATCCATTATAAGATGCGATATTACGGAACCATCCGTTTACCGGATCAGAACTCTGCGGCCAGCTGACTGACTGTGTCTTGGTAAATACAGAAGCAATACCTTTTGCAATGTTCATGGAAGCCATGGATACGATAAATGGCGGAACTGACATATAAGAAACCAGCCATCCATTAAATATACCAAATGCAAGACCAATGAGCACACACAGAACCATGGCAGCTGCACAAGGAACTCCATAAGAAGTCATGCAGTAACCGGAAACCAGTGCACAGCAGAACATAACCGGTCCGATGGAGAAATCAATTCCTCCTGTAGCAATTACAAATGTTACTCCAAGTGATAAAAAGCCCAGGAAGTATACATAGTTCAAAGTAGATTTGATACTGTCGCCAACAGGGAATTTACTTCCGAGTACTACCTTGAAAACTACGAACATAAGAACAAGAATACAGACAAGCATGATTCTGTTCAGGCCGAGCTTTTTCACAATTGGATTTTGTTTTAACTTTTCCAACTTTTCACCCTCCTTGATTTTTTGTTATTGTCCAGGTTTACCTCACTCTTCCTGAGCAATAACTTTTTGCACTCTCTGCGTTTTCTATATAATACCTTGAATTCTGCACAATTGTAATAGAATATTTTCCAGAAAAAGGTTAAATATTTACGGTATGGTCATAAATTTTTAACCTTTTATGTGAAATATGCACTAACACTTTACCGTGTAAAATCAAAAAACCCCAAATTCAATCCTTTTCATACATAAGAAACGCAAAAGGATCGAACCTGAGGTCTCACTTTATCTGGCAGAGTAGTATATTAAAAAGATCTGGTACAGCATAAATCAGGTAACTCTTCCACAAAACGTGCAGCTGTGAAGATACAGAACAGTTACAAAGTCTGTTTTATGGTATTAAACGGAAAGATCAGCTTTTCAATTTCGCTGGAATACATATTCTCCGGAGTTACAAGCTGACAGCCGGAATTTACATTCTCATCGTAAGGTTTGCCCTGCAGCATACGCACAGTCTCCGTTACACCCAGATAGCCCATCTTAAACGCTTTCTGCACAACAATTCCCTTGAAGACACCCTTTTCCATAAGCTGGACTGCTTCCTGGGAGCTGTCTACCCCCACTACCTGGATTTGGTCTTCCATATCATGTTTCTGTACCGCCCGTGCTGCGCCTACAGAGGAATATTCATTCATTCCTGCAATCATTTCAAGATTCGGATATTTCTCCATCAGTTCTTCTGTAAGCTGGGAAGCCTTATCAAACTGGGAATTACAATATACTACGTCTACAACATTCTTATTATAATCCCCCAGACCTTCCCGAAAGCCCTGTTCTCTTTCGATTGCAGTGGAAACACCTTTTACATGGCTTACAATTGCAATCTGAGAATCCTTATTTAAAAAAGTTCTGGCATATTCCCCCAGCTGCTTTCCTGCTTCCAGGTTATCTGTGGCAACTGTCATATCCTGAATATTGCTTTCTGTATAGGAATCTATAAATGTGATCTTGATTCCCTTATCTTTTGCCTTCTGCAATAATTCATCGGAAGCATCAAAACTGGAAGGGGAAAATAATATTGCATCCGGATTTTTCTCAATGGCCTCTTCCAGAAGTTTATTCTGTACCTCCACATCCTGTTCTCTCTCCGGTGCCAGCACTTCCAGTTCTGCACCGCATTCCTGCGCCGCCATTCTTGTCCCTGAAATCAAGGAGGTCCAGAAGTCATTGGTTCCATCCTCTGTTTTCGGTATGTAAATTAATGACCACTTTTTGTTATTATTTTTTTGACGAATATAAAGCATTCCTCCGGAAACCAGACACACCGCCAGCGCTATGCATACAAGCATAAGCCATTGTTTACGCTTTTTCATGATGTTCCTCCTGCTCGATCGGAATTACCACTGTAACAGTCGTACCTTTTCCTTTTTCACTTTTATAGCTCAGACCATATTCCTTTCCATAGTACATACTGAGACGTCTTTGAACGTTGTATACACCGACACCATTAGAACGATAATTGACTTTATGCTTCTCAAAGATCCGGTTCAAGGTCTCCTCATCCATTCCCACACCGTCATCTGCTATTTCGATAACTGCATTTCCATCTTTCTGGTATCCGTTAACAGTAAGCATCCCTTTTGATTTCTTATATTTAAGACCATGATAAATTGCATTTTCCACAATTGGCTGAAGTACAAGTTTCACTATATGCACACTGTTAATAGATGGATCCACATTGATCTCAAATTCCAGTTTATCCTTATAGCGCATTTTCTGAATGGTGAGATAACTCTTTACATACTGGATTTCCTGGCCGATGAGGACCGTTTCATCTTCGTTGCTGATACTTTGCCGCAAAAGCCGTGCCAAAGAAGCGGTCATCAGTACTACATCTTCATATTTCTTTCCTTCTGCCATCCAGATAATGGAATCCAGCGTATTATAAAGAAAGTGGGGATTGATCTGGGACTGAAGAGCTTTCAGTTCGCTCTTTCGCTTCAGTTCCTGTTCGTGGACATTCTGTGCCATCAGATCTTCAATCTTATGGGTCATCACATTGAATGATGTGGTAAGACTTCCAATTTCATTCTGGGAAGGTATAACCAGATCATCTGCTGCCTTGAAATCTCCTTCCTGAACCCTTTCCATAGAATCACGAAGCTTCTGAATCGGAAGAGTTATGCTTCTGGCAATAAAGCTGGAAATAAGCATGGCGATCACAACCAGCACAATGGCCGTCATTACATATATGTTATTGGCCTCTTTGCTGCTCTTTAAAAGCTCTGCCATATTCATGCAGCCAACAATCGTCCAGCCAGTTATTTCAGAGCGGGCAAGTGTATAGATTTTTTCGTCATCTCCCTCTCCTGTTACTACCGTATCTGTGTCGGCATTCATAACAATATCAATGTTCTCCGTCTGAAGCTCATTATACAGCTGCTGCTGGCTTGGATGATAAACGATGTTTCCATTCTGATCCAGAATAAATACATATCCCTTATCCCCAATGCTGTTCTGGTCGCAGAGCTCACTGATGGCGCTGTAATTCAAGTCAATAAATACAACACCGTCACTGTTTCCCGTGCCATAAAAATTATGGACTTCGCGGCTTAATGTAATCACCCACGGACGCTGGTCCTTAATCACATGCTGGACATGGGAAGAACTGAGACAATACTGATTATAATTATCTACTGCATTGGTGTACCACTCCTGAGTGGAAAGATCCAGATCCGGATTGGTGGCCTGATATCCGCTGTTTATAAGCATAACCCCATCTTTTTGCACGATTCCAATGTTGCAGATGTCATCACGTCCTTTCAATATCGTACTGAATTGTTCCTGGAGACGCTTCCTGTGCCCTTCTTTTACAGCCTCATCCTCACCGATACGCTGGTACAAAAGCTGATACGCATCCTGGCTTTTTGCAATAACTGAGGCAATATTATCCATATATGTAATATACGAATCAACATTCTGATTCAGCTGATGTATAATGGTCTGGGTATAAATGGCAGAGTTCTCATAAACTGTAGAATTCGTATATCTTACTGATACTGCAGTCGCTGCAAGTACCGCACAGAGAACCAGAACAGAAACAGCCGCAAATATAGTGCTTTGAATACTTTTGAAGCCTTTAAGAAATTTTCGTTCTCTTTTGTTTTTATTCATAGGCTGCTCTCCCTTGCGTTTTCTCATTCATTTAACTTTTTATTTTTCATATCTTTCATCACTGATTTCTGTAGAAATAATCCACCTGCTGGCAGCAAATCTTTTTATAGCTGCAATTATTCACTTCCGGATTCAATCATTTCCAGCTCCCACTCTGTCTGAAAATTTCCCTTAAGATTCTCTGAAATATGAATCTTCCCATCATCTGTCACCAGGATCACATTGAATTCTTCCCTGTGCTGCCGCCAGAATTGACAAGCCTTCTCATAGCCCATAATATAAAGAGCCGTGGACATTCCATCCGCAAGTGTACCGTCCTTTGATACGATTGTCACAGACAGCAGATCTCCATCTGCCGGATATCCTGTCCTGGGATTGATGATATGAATATAGGTCTCCCCATTTTCTTCAAAATACCTCTCATAACCGCCAGAAGTAACTACGGCCTGATTTTCCACAGATAAAACACCAATATAATCCTGCTGTCCGCCTTTTGGATCACGTATTCCCACTTTCCAGCTGCTGCCGTCTGGCTTCGTCCCTATCGCCTGAATGTTTCCTCCAAGAGAAACCAATGCGGAAGAAACGCCATATTCCTGAAAAAGCTCTGCCAGCTTCTGACCTGTATATCCTTTTGCAATTCCTCCAAAATCAATCTGCTGATCTGCTCCAAGCGTTACAAACTTTGCTTTTTCTTTGCTGTCCCTGCCCTTTTCATCAGAGTCCCGGGTCTGTATTTCTACTTTATTTCCATCCACCAGTGCCAGTTTTTTTTGTACTTCTGCAGCTGTAGGCACATGATAATTACCTGTGGGAAATCCCCATAGCTTCATCACCGGATAAATCGTATCGTCAAAAAGTCCGTCTGTCTCCTGATAAATCTCTTTTCCCCGGAGGATCAGTTCTGCCAGATCATCTGTTGCCTGCAGATTTCCCTGTTCGTTTAAGGCATATACTTCACTTTTACTGTTTTCTGCTGATAACATCGCATCCAGTTTCTGTACTTCTTCTATAGCTGCATCTACAGCTTTTTCGCTATTTTTACCATATGCGGTAAACTCCATATAGGTGTCCATCGCAAACAGCTGCTTCTGGCATTTCTGATTCTGAACAAAATACCTGCTGCCTTCTGTAAGAATCAAAATTCCAATACATATGCCGGCTGCCGTCAGTACTTTTCTTTTCATATGGATCTTTTTTCCCTTGCATACTCGGTAGGAGTCTTACCTGTCATTTTCTTAAAAGAAATTCCAAAATAATGGGGATCTGAAAAGCCCACCTTCTCCGCAATCTCATAGTTCTTAAGTGCAGTCTGTTCCAGGAGTTCCTTTGCCTTTTCCATACGGGTCTTACTGAGGAATTCCAGGAAAGTGCCTCCTGTGGCTTCCTTAAAAATAGTACTGAAATAGCTTGTACCAATATTCAGATAGGAGCAGATATCATTCAATCCTAATTCCGGCTCATTGTAATGCTGGCGAATATATTCCATAGCAAGTACCGCCTGCTTCTGCCCGCTGGAGCTGTTCAGGGAAGAGCACCTTTCGAATACCTCGTGAACATAGTCCTCTGCCATTTTAAAAGCTTCCTTAAAAGTTTTCTGTTCGGTTACCCGTCCCATGAGAATTTCTCTTTTGTGGAACAGATCTTCATTCTCAGAAGAAAGAGCTTCCCAGCAGCTTCCTGCATGGCGCAGAATCATCTGAAGGCAGACACAGGCCTGACTTTTATCCACTCTGGCCTTTTTGATCTCAGATTTCATAACAGAAAGAGCCTGATTCATCTCAGCTTCATTGCCTTTCTTGATTCCATCTACCATATCGCTTAATGGCTGCTGCAAAGAAATACTTCTCTCCGGATTCAGTGTTTCTGTATCAATGAGCAGATTTCCGCCCAGTAAATAGCGCAGTTCAATAGCCTTCTCAGCCTGGTTATGAGACTGGATCGTATCTCCGGGATTCCTTACCCAGCCCCCAATTCCTGCTGAAGCTTCAATGCCGATCACTTCTTTTACTTTTTTCTGGATTTCCTGACAGATTTCCTGTATTTCTCTGGAAAACTCCCTGCTGCGGTTTCCCATAAAGAGGATACACACCCGGTTATTTCCTTCCTGATAGGCAATTCCTGCATTACGATCTGTCACGATCTCATCTGCAACATTAAATAAAACAAAAGCCATTAATGCGCTCTCCTGGCGTTTTTCCATATCAATCTGATGAATATCGGAAAACAGATCCATGTCAAATAACGCAACCCGATAAGATGCTGCCTCCAGATTAATTCCCATTCCAGACAATTCCTCCAGGCTCTCCTGCACATCCCGCGTACAGCTTACCAGAGATTCAATCGCTTTCGAACGAATCACCAGAGCATTTTTGTGATAATCCTGAGATGTCTTTGTGAGGGATTCTATTTTCTTCTTTTCTTTTCTCTGCAGATCTACTTTTTCTTTCATTTTGCCAATAACTTCTCTGAGCTCCATAGCAGTTACCGGCTTCAGCATGTATTCGCTTACATTATACTGAATTGCTTTCTTTGCATATTCAAATTCCCCGAAGCCACTGAAGATCACAATTACGATCTCCGGGTAATTATCATGCAGAAAATGGCTCAGTTCCATTCCATCCATATACGGCATCAAAATATCTGTGAGAACAATATCTACCGGATGGCTCTTCACAAAATCTGCTGCCTGCTTTCCGTTTTCGCAGTCTCCTACAAGCTGGCAATCCATGGACTTCCAGTCAATATTCTCCTTTATGGCGTCACGTACCAGGATCTCATCATCTACAAGTAAAATTCGATACATAGTTTTCGCTTTCCCTTTCTATACACAGCATGTACCTCATCGGCTCCCCTGCGCCTGTTTGCACATGGTATTCTATTAATTTCAGCTAAATATTATATTATCACATACCATAAAATCATGCAAACTAAACAAACAATTCCAGAGTGTGTTTGGTGTGTTACTGTTCACTCCGTTCACAGTAACGCGCTTCGCGATGCACAGAAATCATGCATTCGCATGATTTCGCGCCGCAATTCTCGGGTTTTCTGTGAACTTTGTTCACAAAAAACGCCTCGCGGAACGTTACCAGTGAACAGTAACTGTTTGGTTACTGTTACTGTTTACTGGTAACAAAAAAGCTGCAAAGTTATAAGCATTATAAACCCTGCAGCTTTTCTGCTGTGTAAGATATTCAAAGAAGCTTTGAAATTATAACCATTATTTTACAATCACTCCATCCTCATCCCAGAGATCGTGCCAGTCCTTTGCACCTTCCCACAGGAATACATGGCCTTTGATCAGACGGTTATTCTTATCAAGGGAACGGATGGTTTCCATCTCTTCTTCTGTCAGAGGATCTTCCGTGACACATTTCAGATTCATGGTGTAATTCTTCTCTTTCAAAGAGAATGGAATTGGGGAAGCACCTCTCTGTACAGCCCATTTAATGCAGATAACTGCTGGATGTACACCATGTGCCGCTGCAATTGCTTTCAGCTCTGGCAGTTCAATATCCGCAATATCTTCTGGCATTTTATCACGTTCCGGACGTTCAGGAGAACCAATTGGGCAGAATCCTACCACTTCAATACCATGCGCTCTGCAATAATCAAACAGCTCCGGCTGCTGGAAGCATGGATGAAGCTCCATCTCGATCGCAGCTGGTTTAATTCTGCAAAGTGGAAGTACTGCCTCCAGTTTCGGGATTGTCATATTAGACATACCGATATGTTTCGTCAGACCCATATCTACCAGGCGCTCCATCTGGCGCCAGGTTTTCATAAAGCGCTCTACTGTAAACGGTTTGGAATCAGGATTTCTGGAATCCACATCACAATGTGGTGCATGATAGTTCGGGAATGGCCAGTGAACATAATACATATCCAGATAGTCAAGCTTCAGATCCTTTAAGGTCTTCGCACAGGCAATCAGTACATCTCCGTCACCATGCATATCGTTCCATACTTTGGAGGCAATAAAAAGTTCTTCTCTTTTTACAATACCTTCTGCAAATGCATCTGCGAAAATCTTTCCGATCATATCTTCATTTCCGTAACATGCAGCACAATCAAAAGAACGGTAACCTACGCGAAGTGCACCTGCAACAGAAGCAGAAACTGCGTCTGCATCTGCATGGTCACTTCCAAAAGTACCCATTCCAACAGCTGGCATCTTAGCGCCAGTATAAAGTGTTCTCTGCGGAACAATTGCCGGATCAATCATTGTCATTTTCTTATCCTCCTTAACATTTCTTTTGCACTATGGCTTTCAATTACAACGCAATTTACTTTCGCTTAATATCTTTTACTACATTTTCTTATAATTTAGTAACCTCAATCTGTGGAAGCAGTTTTTCCATATCTTCCATCACAAAAAATCCAGTCTCCTCGCGCATGGCTGCTGCCGCTGAAATAGCACTTGCCAGTTTCATTGTCTCAGGAAGTGAAAGTCTCCTGGATAAACCCAGTGCGAATCCTGCGATCATAGAATCTCCACACCCAACTGTGTTCACTGCATTTATTCTCGGAACCAGTGCACGGAAAATTCCTCCATTACCTACTGCAAGAGAACCGTCAGCTCCCAGGGAAACAGCTACGATTTCCACACCTTTTGCATGAATCTCTTTCGCCGCATCTATAATATCCTGAATATTATCACATTTCTTGCCTGTGAGCATACGGATTTCATCAATATTGGGCTTGATCATAGTAGGTGCTGCTTCAATTCCCATTTCAAGAAGTTTGCCACTGGTATCCAGAATAACCGGAATTCCTGCCTCTTTTACAATCTTTATAAGTCGCTGATAAGCAGTTCCATCAAGTCCTTTCGGAACACTTCCTGACATTGCAACTACTTTCGCTTCTTTTACAAGATTACAGAATTTTTCCTCAAATCCGGCAAAATCCTCTTCTGTAAGGGTAAACCCAGGTTCCAGAAATTCTGTCTGAACTTTATTAACTTCATCCCAGATATTAATACAGGATCTGCTTTCTGCAGCTACATGATAAAAAGCACTTTTAATACCAAACGGTTTCAATGCATTCTCAATATAAGCTCCTGCATAACCACCTACAAAACCTGTGGCAGTCACCTCTGCTCCGTAAATTGAAGCCGGCTTGGATACATTCAGACCTTTTCCACCAGGAACATAAGTACATTCCTTTACACGATTCACTTCTCCAGTCTTAAAGTTATTTACCACATACCGCTTATCAATGGCTGCATTTAATGTTACTGTCAGTATCATATGCTCAATCCTCATTCATCAGAAGAATCTTCCCCTTTACAAGACCAGGTGTCTTATAGAGCTGGAATGCTTCCTGAGCCTGACTCATTGGCATTTTGCGATAAATAAATCCCGGATCAAATTTCAGCTGACCGGTTGCAAAATAATGAGCTGTAAGATCCCACTCTTTGCCTGGGAACGGGGAACTATAGGACATCCAGGAGCCTGTAAGTTTAAATTCTTTACGATTCATATTCTCCCACTGCTTTGGTGTAAATGTAAGATCTGCATGAGGTGTTCCAATGAAGCATACGTGTGCCTTATTCGCAGCAAGTTCAAATGCCATATGCATAGTGGGAACCTGTCCGGCTGTTTCAAACACATATTCATAGCCCTTACCACCGGTAATTGCCATAGCCTCTTCCATATAATTCTCTTTGGTTGTATTGATAACTGCATCTGCGCCCATTCTCATGGCAAGATCCAGGCGTTCCTCACTAATATCAAATACGACAACCTTCTTGGAACCAAAGATCTTTGCCCACTGCATTGTGAATATGCCAATTGTTCCACATCCTAAAATTGCTACGCAGCGACCGCCCTGATAATCATTCTGAAGGAGTCCATGAAGAGCAACTGTGGATGGCTCGAACATTGCACCCTGTTCATAGGAAATAGACGGATCAAAAGGAATCGCATTCTGCTCTGGAATTACTACATAATCCGCATTACTTCCCTGCTGCCTGGAACCGATAAAACTGTAATGCTTACATAAGGAGAAGTTTCCATTCTGACAATCATCACACTTCATGCACGGAAGAAGCGGAGCCCCGGAAACGCGGTCGCCAACTTTCACCTTAGTGACCCCTTCGCCAACTTCTACTACATCACCAGAAAACTCATGTCCAAGAACGATAGGATAAAAATGAACACCATGATTCAATACTCGCGGAACATCAGAGCCACAAATGCCGGAAGCTTTTACTTTAATCTTTACCCAGCCTGGTTTTGCCTGCGGTTCTTCGATTTCCTGGTACTGTACATCCTCGTTTGCAACTACAACTGCTGCTTTCATCTTGAAATACCTCCTTACTTCCGTACCATCATAGCTTTCAGAGATTCATATAAATCCCTATATGTACGGTATGTCTTATTATAAACTTCTTTATTCTCAGGATTGGGCTCATGGCGTCTTGTCTCTTTCACTGTCATGGAAACCGCTTCCTCGTAATCTTTATAAAATCCAACTCCTACGCCAGCCAGGATTGCAGCACCTAATGTGGTTGCTGTATCGGAAGCAGGGACCACCACTGCCTTGCCTGTCACATCAGCCTTAATCTGAGTCCAGAGAAGGGAATTGGCTGAACCTCCCATAGCACGAAGAACTTCTGCTTTAGCACCTGCTGCTTCAGCCACCTCCAGATTATGGCGCAGGGAAAATGCTACGCCCTCCATACAGGCTCTTACCATGTGTCCCTTGGTCTTAGCAAAATCAAGTCCATAGAAAACGCCTTTGGCGTATGGATTCCAGACAGGGGATCTCTCCCCGGACATATATGGAAGGAACACAACGCCTTCACTTCCGGCTGGTACTGCCTCGGCAATTTCATTCAGTTGTTCCAGAGAGGATTTCCCGGTATCCGCCTTGCGGCTCCTCTCATAAGCTGCAAATTCTCTCTCAAACCAGCGCATGACACCGCCGCCTCCGGTAGTTCCTCCCTGAAGAAGCCACTTGCCTGGCACTACGTGATATCCTAAGATCAGACTTGGATCTGCTTTGTATGTATCTGTGCAGATGCTCATGCCACCAGCCTGTCCACCCTGCTCCTGGGTCTCCCCCGGATGGATCACACCTGCACCAAGTGTTCCACAGGCTGCATCCAGACCACCGGCCACTACAGGAGTTCCGACAGTCAGTCCACTCTGGGCTGCCGCCTCTTCCGTCACAGTTCCCACTATCTTATCGCACGCAACAATCTCCGGAAGAAAATCCACAGGAATTCCCATTTTCTCACACATCACTTCATCCCAGGTACCAGTACGCATATCAAAGCAATGCAGGCCATATCCCTGTGAAAGATCCTGTGTGATGGCACCAGTCAGTCTGTAAGCAATAAAGCTGTTTGATTGAAGGATCTTGTAAATCTTATTATATACTTCAGGCATATTCTCCTTATACCAGAGAATCTTCGCTGTGGTATAAGAAGGCTGAAGAGAATTACCTGCAACATTGAAAATATTCTCACTGCCGATTTCATTATTGAGTCTGTCGCAGATTTCCTGGGCTCTTGTATCCATCCAGATAGGTGTATCTGTCAGAACATTTCCCTCATGGTCAATGGCAATAGCCGACCAGCTCTGCCCATCAATTCCCACTCCGGCAATCTGCTCTCCTGAAATATTACCTGTCTCCAGGCATTCGCAAATAGCGCCGCAAACCGCATGCCACCATTCATCCGGCTTCTGCTGCGCCCATCCCTCATGAGGATAATAAACAGGGTAATCCCCATTGGCGGAAGCCATCACCTTTCCGTTCTTGTTAAATATGGCAACCTTGCACGCGCTGGTTCCAATATCAATTCCTAATAAATAGTCTTTGCTCATCCTTGTCTCCTTATGGATTTCCCCATAAAAATATCAGTCTGAAGTTTCCGTACAATATGGTCAGGAAGCTCATCTCTTCCTTCAAGCCGTTCCAGCATGATCTGTGCTGTTTCCCTTGCAATTTTCTCTGTGGGCTGTGAAACAATGGTAAGTGCAGGTCTGCATGCACGGGCAAAAGGCAGATTGTCAAATCCCACCAGGGAAATCTCCTCTGGCATGGATACCCCCATCTCGTTAAGCCCGATCACTGCCCCCATAGTCATCTCATAGTTCGTCACAAAAACAGCTGTCATATCCGGATTCTCTTTCACCAGCTCTTCTACTGCCTGAACCCCTCCCTGGATCGTGTAATCACCATGACAGATCAGCTTTTCATCAACCGCAATTCCATGAGCCTTAAGTGCTTTCATATATCCTAACATACGCTGTCTGGCAGTGAATACCTCATCCGGTCCACCGATCAGACCAATCTTCTGATGCTGTTCTTCTACCAGCATGCCAACAGCCTTCTCAGCTGCATTTACATTATCCACCAGCACACAGTCGCAGGATATTCCCTGGATCATACGGTCGATAAGCACAATGGGTTTACCTGTTTTCTGAAATTCATTCAGATGGGCTCCAGTCATATCTACCGGCATATTGATAATTCCATCCACACGTTTCCGGGTAAGGAAATCCACTGCTTCTTTTTCAAGCTTCTTATCTGTTCTGCAGTCACAGACAATCGCTGCATATCCATGGCTTCGGAGGATATCCTCCATTCCACTGATGATTTCTGCGCAGAAAACATTGTTCAGCTCTGGAATCACAACCCCCACTGTCTTGGTCGCATTGGTCTTCAGACCGCGGGCAACTTCATTTACTTCGTAATGTAATTCTTCGATGGCTTCTTCGATCTTGATACGGTTCTTCTCTCTTACATTCCCCCCATTGAAATAAGAGGAAATCGTTGCCAGACCAAGTCCTGTCCGTCTGGCAATATCTTTCATCGTCGCTGCCATAAATCAGCCTCTTACTCAGCCTTTCCGTCACAGCCGCAAACTTTCATACGGGCCATTACAAGCTCTTTCACAGCTGCAATTCCAGCCTTGCCATATGCCTTAGGATCAAATACCTTCTCATCCTCAAGTGTCTCTCTGACAGCCTTGGAGTATGCTGCACGAAGCTCGGTGGCAAAATTAACCTTACAGATTCCTCTCTTTACGCAATCCATAACATCCTCATCGCTAAGGCCGGAAGCGCCATGAAGAACCAGAGGAATATCTACAACTTCACGAATTTCACTTAAACGCTCCTTATCAAGAACAGGAGTTCCCACATAGAAGCCATGTGCTGTGCCGATTGCTACCGCAAGAGAAGTAACGCCGGTGCGCTCTACAAATTCTCTGGCTTCCTGTGGATCGGTATTGGTATCTGCAACTGCAACCAGGTCGTCTTCCTTACCACCTACCTTACCAAGTTCTGCCTCGCATGGGATTCCCATAGAAGCTGCTACGTCAGCCACCTTCTTGCTCACCTCAATGTTTCCTTCATAATCCAGCTTAGAACCGTCAATCATCACGGAAGTATATCCAGCCTTCAGAGCCTTCATGGCGAGATCAAAGCTACTGCCGTGGTCAAGGTGCAGGCAAACCGGAACGGAAGCCTTTGCAGCTTCTGCTGCAACGATTGCCTGATAGGTCTCAAGAGTGCCATATTTAATAGTAGATGGAGTAGTCTGGATCATAACAGGTGCTTTCAACTCCTCAGCTGCCTGAATGATCGCTTTCACCATCTCCATATTCTCTGCATTAAATGCACCCACTGCGTAACCGCCCTGCTGAGCTTTCAACAACATTTCCTTAGATGTAACAAGTGGCATATTCTCCTCCTTCTGCCTGCTGATACAGGCCGTGAATCTTCTGTTTTCAAGAAACCGAAACGTTTCTGTTTTAGTTCATATTAACTCTTTTCCAAATTTCTGTCAACAGTAAATATTTCATCTTTTTGCGTAAAATTTTACCTTGAAAAATCCAGCAAAGAAAGGTAACTTATAGAGTAGAATACTTTCGGAACCGGTATCAGTTTTTATAGATTACTGTGCCAGATTTCTGAGAAAGAACGAAGGGAGAATATATTATGTTAAAAGGAATTCCAGAAATACTTTCACCACAGCTTTTAAAAGTTTTATGCGAGATGGGACACAGCGACCGCATCGTTATCGCGGACGGCAACTTCCCAGTAGAATCAATGGGTAAAGATGCAATTGTTGTTCGCTGCGACGGACATGGAGTTCCAGAACTTCTGGACGCTATCCTTACTGTTATCCCTCTTGATTCTTATGTAGAGAAACCAGTTACCCTGATGGAAGTTATGCCTGGCGATCCGGTAAAAACTCCAATCTGGGATACATACAAAGAGATTGTTTCCAAACATGATGAACGTGGCGCCGAGGCAGTTGGAAATATCGAGCGTTTCGCATTTTATGAAGAGGCAAAGAAAGCATATTGTATTATCG
>NZ_JBCOME010000026.1:0-58994 GCF_040924365.1 Ruminococcus sp. 1001136sp1_2201st1_G3_2201SCRN_220225
CTCAAGATGAGATGTCCCATTCGAAAGAAGTAAACCCCCTTGAAGACGACGAGGTAGATAGGGCAGGGGTGGAAGTGCAGTAATGCACGGAGCTGACTGTTACTAATAGGGTGAGGGCTTGACCAAGAAATGAGAAAGACGGCTGCAAAGCGGCTGCCGGACTCACGCAGAGGTAAAATGATTCCATTAGGATGTAACATGTATGTAGTTTTGAAGGTACAGTAAATGAGACGGTAACCATTTGGTTATCGTTTTTTTATTTGCTGAAACTATACTGCTGTGTTATCATGTTTATATAAAAAATATCTGTTTAGGAAGGAAGGGCATATGGGAAATCCTAATATTCCAGTAGGTATCTCTGATTTTAAAGAGATACGTGAGAATAATAACTATTATATTGATAAAAGCGGTTTCATATCTGAACTCCTAACCGATGGTGCAGCGAAAGTAACATTGATTACCAGACCGAGACGATTTGGGAAAACATTGGGCATGAGCATGCTCTACTATTTCTTTAATGTTCGAAATGAGAGTCAGAAATTATTCGAAGGGCTTGAAATTTCAAGAAATCACGAGCTTTGTGAAAAATGGTTGAATAAGTGGCCTACTATTTTTTTGACATTTAAAGATATAGATGGACTTGATTTTGCAAGTGCGTATGACCAGCTGGTATTTACCATCTCTGATTTGTATCAGAAATACAGTTTTTTGCTGGAAAGCGAAGAAATTGATGAAGAAGATCGTAAGCGCTTTAAACTTCTGAAATCTGGTGAGGGAAGCAAAATTTTGGTTATCAGATCTCTTAGTCTGCTTATGCGTCTGCTCGAGAATTATTACCATAAGCAGATGATTTTGCTTATAGATGAATATGACGTTCCTATAGCAAAAGCCAGCAGCAAAGGATATTACCAGCAAATGCTGGAAATTATCAGAGGTATGATGAGTACTGCATTAAAAGATAATACTTCATTGAAATTTGCTGTTATCACAGGCTGTTTGCAGATTGCAAAAGAGAGCATTTTTACAGGGACAAATAACTTTGTTACAGATACGATTGCAAATACCGGATTCAATGAATATTTCGGATTTACCCAGCAGGAGGTCAACAAAATCCTGGAAGATACAGGGACAGTGCAGTATGCAAAGCAGATGAAGGAATGGTACGATGGATATCATATGGGAGAAATTGATGTGTACTGCCCGTGGGATGTTATGAATTATTTGCGGGAACTTCAGAGAAATCCCAAAGCGCAGCCAGTCAGTTATTGGAAAAATACCAGTGACAACGCAATTATCCGCTCTTTCATCGATTTTGCAGGCAATAGCATTACGGACAAAATGGAAACATTGCTTTCTGGTAGATATATTCTTCAGGATATTGATGAGAACCTGACTTATGATTATTTGCATTCATCCGAAAGTAATCTTTGGAGTATTCTTTACATGACTGGTTATCTGACAGAAGCGCGGATTTCAGAAGGGAAAACTGCATTTTCACCGGATACCAAAGCATTAAAGATACCAAATGCGGAAATAAGAGAAATTTTTGAAACTACGGTAATGAAATGGTTTGCTGACAGTGTGAAAAAATGGAATCGAACAGCGATTTTTCAGGCTCTCTGGAATCAAAAACCAGAAATTATAACTAGAGAAATGAATCTATTGCTGTGGAATACCATCAGTTATCATGATTATAAAGAAGACTTCTATCATGCGTTTCTCACAGGCATTTTTATGGGAGCTGGTGAACAGATTGAATCGAACAAAGAGCATGGATTGGGAAGACCAGATCTTGTGATTATTGATAAAGTCAATGGAAAGGTAGCGATTTTCGAAGTAAAATATTCGCAAAGCATGAAACAGTTAAATAAAGATTGTGATAAAGCACTGGCGCAGATGAAAGAGAGAAAGTATGCAGAGGATTATAAGGACAGGTATAAAGATATCTTTTGTTATGGAATCTCATTTTATAAAAAGGAATGTCTGGTGAAAATGCTGGAGTCTTAGAACCTGTTTAAACACGCTCTGGAAAAGGTGAGGAAGCATTCCCTCACCTTTTTCCAAGTTCCCAGAAAGCCACAGCACTTGCGGCAGCTACATTCAGGGAATCCACTTCATGGGACATGGGGATTTTTACGGTGTAATCGCAGCCGGTGATGGTTGCATCCACCAGTCCGTCTCCTTCAGCTCCAAGGATAATCGCCAGTTTTTCTTCGGCTTGAAGGGCTGGGGCGTCAATGCTGATGGAATCGTTCCGAAGAGCCATTGCTACAGTTTTAAATCCGAGAGAGCGAAGCTGCTCCATTCCAGCTTCCGGCCAGGACACTTTTTTATGAAAATAAGTCCATGGAATCTGAAAAACAGTACCCATACTTACCCGGGTGGCTCTGCGGTAAAGAGGATCACAACAGCCTGGGGTGAGAAGAACCGCATCCATATGAAGCGCGGCAGCTGAACGAAAAATGGCTCCGATATTGGTTGGGTTCACTACATTTTCCAGAATGGCGATACGGCGGGCATTTTTGCAGATATCTTCCACAGAGGGAAGGTCCCGGCGAGTCATGGCACAAAGCATTCCACGGGTAAGTGCAAAGCCTGTAAGCTTTACAAGTACCTCATAATCTGCTGTATAAACCGGAATTCCCGGGAACTTTTGTAACAATTCTTTTCCTTCTTTTTCCAGATCCTTGTGTTGAACTAAAAAAGAAACCGGCTGATATCCGGCATTGGCCGCGCGTTGGATTACCTTTGGGCTTTCTGCGATAAAAAGTCCTGGTTTGGGCTCATAGAATCGTAGAAGCTGCACCTCCGGGATTCTGGCGTAAACATCCAGCTCCGGGGCAGTGAAATCTGTTATCTCAATTCGGTTACTCATTTCGTTTTCTCCTGTTTTTCAAGTGCTTTTTAAATGCTACTTGTTTGATAAAGCATTTTATTATCAGCATTATTATAAGGGAAAGACAGGTAAATTGCGATTCTTTTTTTAGCATATTTCTGCAATCGACACGCCTCGCTTGGCGGTATATTTTGTCAAACACGCTCTAGCCCGGGAAAGGAAACGATATGAGAAAAATTAGAATTTTAGGGACTGCTGTTATTACTCGCCAATTGATGGGGAAAAGGATGTCACGTTTAAAATCATCCAGAATGATCAGGCAGTTGAAACTCTTGACAGCCTTATGACGACACAGCAGTTCCGGTAATTTATGATGGAACATCAGAGAGTGAGAAAAAGTTCACATTGCGAACCAGCTTATCAGTTCGCGCAGCGGCTCATGCGCAGACGATAACTATTTCCGGAATACTGGATTATCTGCGAATAAAAAGGTAATTTCCTATTGAAATAATAGGAATTAGAAGGTATAATCTTCTGTAGAGTGATTTTGCATTTGCAGAATCACAGAGCAGGAGGAATGAAGATGAGAATATCCACTAAGGGTAGATATGCAATAAAGTTAATGCTTGATCTGGCTACCAATGACAATGGAGAGCCGATCCGGCTGAAAGATGTAGCACGTAGACAGGAAATTTCCGAGAAATATCTGGAGCAGATCATTTCCGTGCTGAACAAGGCCGGATATGTGAAGAGTGTCAGAGGACCACAGGGCGGCTATTTACTGCAACGCAGACCAGAGGAGTACACCGTGGGCATGATCCTCAGACTTACCGAGGGCTGCCTGTCACCGGTAGACTGTGTAGCACCGGATGGAGCCGGCTGTGAGAAAGGGGATGCTTGTGTTACCCGTATTCTCTGGAAGAAGATTGATGATGCCATCAATGAGGTGGTAGATAATATTACACTGGGAGATCTTCTGGACTGGCAGGCTGCAAGTGCAGATGATTATGTGATCTAAAGGTTACTGTTCACTGGTAACATTCCGCGAGGTGTTTTTTGTGAACAAAGTTCACAGAAAACCTGAGAATTGCGGCGCGAAATCATGCGAATGCATGATTTCTGTGCATCGCGAAGCGTGTTACTGTGAACGGAGTGAACAGTAACAACAAATCGCTTACTGCTGCTATTTTTATAGCTGCATATGATAAAAATCATCTCGCTTCCGGCTTGGGCTGAGCAGGGACTTCTGCGTCAGTGCACTTGGAATTCTGCGCCTGGAAGGTGATAGTCACTTTGAATAAATCCCCATCCAGGTAAAGCTGGAATTTGCCGCCCTGGAGCTCAGTAAGACTTTTGGCAATGCTAAGTCCAAGCCCGCTTCCCTCGGTGCCACGGGCTACGTCACCGCGGACGAAACGCTCGGTAAGTTCCTCGGCAGCGAAATTTAACGGCTGGGCGGAAATATTTTTCAGGGTGAAAACCACCTGACCGTGGGCGTTCATTACTTCCGCGTAAACCCGGGTGTCTTCCATGGCATATTTTGTTACATTTCCGAAAATATTTTCCAATACACGCCACAGCCGCTGGCCATCTGCATAGATTACAGAAGGTTCATCTGGAAAATGTACCATCATGGTAAGATGGTGTTCTTCGAAACGCTCCTCGAACTCTCCGATTACCTGATGGAGCATTTCTACGAAATCAAGATTATTCATGTTCAGTGTCAGATTTCCGGTGCTGGCCTTGGAGGCTTCTACAACATCCTCTGTGAGTACCTTCAGCCGGGCTGCCTTGGCTTCCAGAATATCCAGATATTCCAGGACTTTCGGATCTGTAAAATTCTCACGTTTCAGAAGATCAACGTAGCTGATAATGGAAGTCAGCGGGGTCTTCAGATCGTGGGAAACGTTGGTGATCAGCTCGGTTTTCATCCGCTCATTTTTCACACTGTTTTCTACGGCTGCGTCAAGACCGCTTCCAATGTTATTAATATATTCTGCAATATGTTTATCATCGCCCCAAAGCCGTTTCAGAGGAATTTTATATTGCAGGTTTCCATTGGAAATTTCTCTCAGTCCTTTTATGATCTGTTCTCTGCTGCAGGCTTTTGTAATGACATATAGCAGTATCAAAAGATCAGCCAGACAGCTGAAGAAAAAGAACAGCTGCATGCTGCCAAGTAAGGGACCGCAGATTATATATTTGATGAAAAGAAAGCAAAGAAAAGCGAAGGTTGCTTTCAGTCTGGCAGCAGTGTTTCTGGAGTAGAGATCAGCAAGGGCGTGAAGCTTGTGACTGGCTGAATGAATCAGTCTGGAGGTCAGGACAAGAAGACGGCGCAGGATGCTGTTTTTCCAGAGCTGCTTTGCCTTGATCCGCCGTACCAGGCTAAGGTAGCCAATCTGGAACCAGAATAAAGTGTAAAGCCCCAGAATCATAAGCTTCAGCAACAGACTCACATCAAGGAGTGATGTGGCACGCAGTCTGTCAGTCTGATAGTCTGCAAAGGACAGGCATTGTAAAAGGAGTACCAGGACAGGAAACCATGCAAGCAGAATCAGTCCTGCAGAAAGCTCGGTTGGCCAGCGGTCAAAAAAGCAAAGGTGCAGCTTTTGGTCGCTGTTTTTTCTTCCGGCAATTGCTGTTAGCCATACAAACGCAGCCAGGAAAAGAAAGCCGCACAGCAGGAAGAAAAGAAATACCGGCTTCTGATAGCTGGAATAGTTTTCAAAAAATGTTTTGTCGGCAAAAAAGGTATCGGAAACAGGAAATGCCTGATCCACATAGGCGGCAAAGATGAAATTGCTGTTTACTGCTGGCAGCAGGGAGTTTGCCACCTCCTTCCAGGAGTCGCAGGTAACATTGTTTCCGGGGAAAGTATTGTATTTCTTGAGCCCTGCCAGGTTGCTGGTAAATCCATCTGGTTGATATTGGATAAGAACATAGGAAATACCATTTATAGATTTTAAAAGATCTGTCAGTTTTGTGCAATAATCGATGGTGCCCCCCATATTGTCAGCTGTAGGATTTTCTATGGCTGAATCAACGTGTGTTACACTGCGTTCCAAGGTATAGCCCAGCTGGGCTTCCAGCTTGCTGTCATTGGAAATAACCTGTCCGTCATCCTCGTTAATGTAAATGTAACTCATGTTGGAGTGACCCTGGGAATAATTTTTCAGAATCTGCTCCTGCTGGATATAAAAGTCAGTTCTGGAAAGAAGGCTGTAAAGAGATTCGAAAGCCTCATCTATGCGGTCGTTCCATTTGGCATTGGAATTTAGAACATCCAGAATGCTGTCTGCGCCTTGGGGCGGATAAGCCTCTGTTGGTTCATAATATCCATCATAGAGGGAGATGGAATCATAGAGCACTTTGCCGTCCCCGGATGTGATCTGAATGCCGGAAAGATCATCCATTACACCATATTGCATGTCGTTTTTGATGTCTTCGATAAGCTGTTTGAGATTTTCATCGTAGGATGCTATTTCAGTTGCAGAGTCACTGAATCCGTAATACTCCATATCCACAGAAAAATCCAGCTCTCCACTGTCAATTTTTTCCAGAAAATCCTGAACATAATAATAATGCCGGGAAAGTGACTCGCCGGCAGAAGAAGCCTGGTGGCAGATCACAATGGGATTTCCACTGGAGGTATCAAAATCCTGCGCCCATTTTTCCAGGTCTGAAACTGAATAGGCCAGACCGGAGGTGTTTTGAAAAGAGATTTCTTCATCGTTGGCAATTTCATTAAGATCAACTACTTGGGATGCAGATGTCTGATTTAAAGAAGTGTGAGCCGCAGATGAGGCATTTTTGTCAGATGACTGGGAAGCTTCATTTTGGGCAAGGCCTTTCCAGGATACATTAGTATAGGGAAATGTAACAGAAATTCCGTACATCACGTCATAGGCTGCGTCGTAGAGGGTATTGGCAAATGCCGTGGAATCCAGATAATCTTTCCCGGAATCAGAAAGCCTCAGACCATGTGCCAAAGAGGTAATTAAAAATAAACCTAAGAAGATTACAGCTCCCAGAAAAATATATTGCAATAGGAGCAAAAGCCCTTTGATACCAGGGCTGCGGTGCCATTTTTTCTTTTCCATATGATTAACCCCTTTCTTGATAATGTGCTGCTTATCGTATTGGTAACGCCATTTGGCATATCCAATAGCGAATCTTTCAAATACTTTTAATCAAAGCTTTTCAATTTTATACCCAAGTCCCCAGACAACTTTTAAATACCTGGGCTCCTTGGGATTGATCTCAATCTTTTCCCGGATATGCCGGATATGCACGGCAATTGTGTTATCTGCCGCAATTGCTTCTTCATTCCAGATATTTTCATAAATTTGATTGATGGAAAATACCCGGCCCTGATTCTTTATGAGAAGAAGCAGAATATTATATTCAATTGGCGTAAGCTTCAGGGCTTCGCCATCCACCTGAACTTCTTTCTGATCGTCATTCACCGTCAGCCCGCCGGTTGTATAAATATGCTGACTTTCACAGGAAACTGCTGCACCCAGCTGGGTATATCTTCGAAGCTGGGAACGAACCCTGGCAATCAGCTCTAAAGGACTAAAGGGCTTGGTTACGTAATCGTCAGCTCCAACATTCAATCCAAGAATTTTATCTGCATCCTCGGACTTTGCTGAAAGAATAATAATAGGGAGAGAATGCTCCTCCCTGATTTTCAAAGTTGCCCTGATGCCATCCAGCTTCGGCATCATAACGTCGATGATCAACAGATCCACCTCATTTTTCTGTAAAACCAAAAGTGCCTGTTGTCCATCGTAAGCCTTTAGAATCTGGTGACCTTCCTGCTCCAGATAAATGCTGATGGCTTCTACAATATCTTTATCATCATCACATACAAGAATTGTTGCCATTTTCTTTTTCACCTCCCCTGTAATATATAAGGTATCAGACAAAATTTAAGATGAAAGGGGTAAAATCTTAAGATATTCTTATGAAAATATTGTACGTAAGCTTATGGATACACTGCACCATATAAAAACGTACTTGTCCGATAAATATGAGTGTAAAAGAAAGCCACGCTAAATGCAACAATATTGTCGGCTTTTGTCAGCTTTTAGCTGCTCCACTCTTTTTTGAAAGTGAGCAATAGGGTCATCATACTGTTTTTCCAATTCATTCAACCAGCCAATAGATTCTATTGTTTTCTGGCGGGAGCATTTCTTAGCTTTATTGTAATATGTGTCATTTTGCCTAAAAAAAACAGAAAAACTTTCGCGAGTTGACCTGTTGCGTATTGAAAAGGAATAGCTTATAATATTTTTAATAGTTTTAATCGTTGGATTTACATTCAGAAATGGAAAAGGACGCGTATGAGACAGGAGAAGAGAACTGAGACAATTACATACATAGTAGATGAGTCATATCGAATTCAGTATATGAGTAAAGCACTGATGAAACAGTTTTCGGATTTTGAGCCCGGAGAGATCTGTTATGAGAAGTTTCGGGGAAGAGAGAAGCCCTGTCGTAATTGCCCGTTGGCACATCCGAACCGGAAGACCGATTTATTTTATAATGAAGATCAGGGGAAATGGCTGAAAATCAATGCTGGAGAGGTCGAGTGGCCGGGAGCAAGGAACTGTCATGTGATTTTGGCAAAGGATATTTACGAGGAAGATATGGATAATCTTTGCCGTTTTGTAAATATGAAGAAGGAGATTCTGGAACGGAGAAACCCGGGCAAGACGGAGAAGAATAAGCTTACAGGTTTATTTGCCAGAATTCCTTTTTTTACACAGACAGAAACCTTTCTCAGAGTAAATGAAGCTGCGGCAGGGAAATACTGTCTGGTAGCCATTGATATTGAACATTTTAAGCTTTTTAACGAATGGTATGGTCAGGTGGCAGGAGACAAGCTCCTGAGAGAAATCGGGGCGCATCTTAATAAAATGCGTCAGGAATTTGGCGGGATTGCCGGATATATGGGCGGGGATGACTTTGTAATTGTTCTTCCAAATGATGAAAAAGTTCTCGAAAATCTGAAATGCCGTATTACCGGATTTGTGCGTGCGTACGGCGGACATACCGGATTCCTTCCTGCTTTTGGCTTTTATGTAATTGATGATATCAGTCTTAGTGCTTCACAGATGTATGACCGGGCAATTCTTGCTCAGGAGACGGTAAAGGGAAATTATGCTGTACGCTGTGCTTATTATAGCTCAGATATGAAGACACGACTGGAGAATAATCATGTGCTTCTTACTGAAGTGCAGGCCGGTTTGGAAAGAGATGAGTTTATATACTATCTTCAGCCGAAATGTAATCTGAACACAGGTAAGATCGTCGGGCTGGAATCACTGGTGCGCTGGAAGCACCCTGAGAAGGGAATTGTGGCACCTGGATATTTTATTCCGGTTATGGAGAGTAACGGACTGATCACAGAACTGGACATGAAGGTGTGGGAGCAGGTTTGCCAGACGCTGCAGGACTGGATAAAAAGCGGACATAAGGTAATTCCTATTTCTGTCAACGTATCCAGTGTGGATATTTATGCAATTGATGTGGTAGAGCATTTTAAAAATCTGGTTCGCAAATACGGGCTTCCGCCGGAATATGTAGAGCTGGAGATTACAGAAAGTGCTTATGTAGAAGAATATAAGGTGATCACCGGTGTGGCAGAGGCACTGCGAAATGCAGGCTTTACCGTTCTGATGGATGATTTTGGAAGCGGATATTCTTCTTTGAATATGCTGAAGGATGTAAATGTAGACGTTCTGAAGATTGACATGAAGTTTCTGAAAATGGATGAGAATACCATGGACAAGGGAATGGGAATTCTTGAGGCTGTTACCAGAATGGCAAATATTATGGGACTTCGCATGATTGCAGAGGGAGTTGAGACGGAAGACCAGATCAACTATCTGCTGAATATGGGCTGTATTTATGGCCAGGGCTATTTCTTCTACAAGCCTCTTCCGGTTGAAGAAATAAAAGCACTTCTCAATGACGAGAATAATGTGGATTACCGGGGGATTCAGGCACGAAAAATTGAGCATGTGCGTTTCAAGGATCTGTTTCAGTCTGAGCTGGCAAGTGACAGCATACTGAATAATATTCTTGGGCCAATTGCCATTTATGATGTATATTGTAATAATGTAGAATTGCTGCAGGTAAATGATAAATACTGTCTGCTGGTTGGACAGGATCCTGTGGATCTGGCAGAGAATGTTCAGGTTATGGAGGCAATACACCCGGATGACAGGAAAAAAATGCAGAATATTTTCCAACGGTCTTTCCAGAGACTGGCTGAAGGTGCAGAGGGAACTGTGCGCCGCAGAAGAGAAGATGGTCAGTATATATGGATAAATATCAAAGCATTTTTCCTGAGAGAACAGGATGGACATAAAATGTTTTATGGAGCTGTCCGGGACGTATCCGAAGAAATGAATCAGTTCCAGAAATTGATGTTTTATCAGAACAGGGGAAATTAATGTAAATGCAAGGGCGCGTTGTCCTTGCATTTTAAATTGGTTTGTGGCATAATCTGTGATAATAACTTAACAAGCTGGAAACATAGCCGATTAGGCTTTTATCCGGTTTCATTTCAAGATGACAGGTGAGAAAATGTCTGGTTTTACGAAAGAAATTATTATCAGGACTTTGTTTGAACTGCTTAATGAGAAACCTCTTGCGAAAATTACAGTGAAGGATATTGTGGAGCGCTGCGGTGTGAACCGGAATACTTTCTATTATCATTTCCGCGATATTTCTGATGTTGTGGAATCAGCTCTTCTTCGGGAAGTGGACAATGCCTTTGAACATCCGGTGGAAGTGGATTCTATGCTGGAATGCCTTGAGGTACTGGTGAATCTGATCGGAGAGAACAAGAAGGCCATGCTCCATATTTACTGTTCCGTGCAGAGAGAAACGTTTACCAGTGTACTGGATAAAATGTGCCAGTATGTTATAAAGCAGTATATCGTACATAATTTTGAAGAAGAAATTATGGAAAAAGAAGATATGAAGGTGCTCATGCATTTTTATAAATGCGTAATGATCGGAGTGATTCTGGACTGGATGGATCACAGGATGTCTTACGATCTGACAGAATATGCAGAGAAACTGCGTGAACTCTATGAAAATACTTTTGAGAAAACATTGGAAAAGGTGGCAGGAACCAAACCTGCTTATCTGAAAATCGTATAGGGAATTTGTAAATCTGCTTTTTTCCCCGGAGAATGGAAATGCGGTAAGCTTTTAGGCAAATATGGGATTGTGTCTGAATTTCAGACACAGTCCTTTTTTTGTCCGTTCCTTTTTGAAATTTATCTTACTATAATAAATCCATGAAAAGCAGAAAGGAGAATCAGAATGAATTCGTCAGGAACTTTGAAAATAGCACGAAATGGATATATAGTGATGGCAGTTGTTTTCTGTGCTTTGGGAATTTTTTTGATGGCTGCTCCGGAAAAAGCCGTGAAAATAATTTGTGTTCTTGCAGGAATTTTGTTCATTGCAGATGGAATCATAAAAATTATCGGCTATTTTTCCAGAGATTTTTACTGTCTGGCTTTTCAATTTGACCTTGGCTTTGGAATTCTCATGATTGCAGTTGGAATTCTGATTCTGGTGAGAAGGGAAGCCATACTAAGACTGATTTTCGTGATTTTCGGTCTTGTGATTCTGACCGATGCATTGCTTCGGATCCAGATGTCAGTGGAAGCGAAAAAATTCGGTTTGAAGCTCTGGTGGGCAGTTTTGCTTATTGCAGTAACAACCGGAATATTTGGAATGCTTCTTCTCGTTGATCCGGCAGGAGGTGCAAAGCTGACTGTGATTTTTACTGGCGTGGCATTTTTGCTGGAGGGAATACTGAAGCTTTGCGTGGTAGTATACACTGTGAAAATCCGTGAGAATGAAAATGTAGTCTGGGAAGATGAATTCAGAGAAATTTAAAGGAGGAGCATTATGAAACTGATTGACAAGGCAAAACAGGCCGCTATGGAAGGTGCTGTAACAAAAGCATTAGAATATCTGGAAAAGGATCCGGAGACAAACATTCCGAAGCTGATGGAGCTGGTTGACAAATTCACTCCGCAGGACTGGTATAAAGGTCAGAGGGATGCCATTCGTAATGCGATCCAGGACACAGACAGCAACTGGTATAAGCTGATCATGAACCTGTATCAGCTGAATCCAGGTGTCCGAAAAGTATTTTTCCAGAACTTTATTGTAAATGCCAGCTTAAAGGGAAGTGCAAGACAGGAAGAAGTTGCAGCACAGAATAACTGTAATGTTCCGTGGGCAATCCTTCTGGATCCTACAAGTGCCTGTAATCTGAAGTGCACAGGATGCTGGGCAGCTGAGTATGGCCACAAACTGAATCTGGATCTGGAGACCATTGACTCCATTATCAGACAGGGTAAAGAGCTTGGTGTTTACATGTATATTTATACCGGTGGTGAACCTACTGTACGTAAGAAAGATCTTATTAAACTTTGCGAGATGCATCCGGATTGTGAATTCCTTTCCTTCTCAAACGGGACACTTTTCGATGAGGAATTCTGTGATGAAATCTTAAGAGTAAAGAACTTCGTTCCGGCATTCAGTCTGGAAGGTTCCGAGGAAGCCAACGACGGACGCCGTGGAAAGGGAATCTATCAGAAGGTTATGCATGCAATGAAGCTGTTGAAGGACAGAGGACTTCCATTTGGAGTTTCCACCTGCTATACAGGCATGAACGTAGACAGTGTAAGCAGTGAGGAATATTTCGACAAGCTGATTGACTGTGGTGCATTATTTGCATGGTTCTTCCATTATATGCCAGTTGGAAATGACGCTTCACCGGAGCTTCTTCTGACACCGGACCAGCGAGAAGAAATGTATCGTGCAATCCGTAAATTCAGAAGCACAAAAGCAATCTTTACGCTGGATTTCCAGAATGATGCTGAATTTGTACATGGATGTATTGCAGGTGGAAGACATTATCTGCATATTAATGCAAATGGTGATGTGGAGCCTTGTGTATTCATCCATTATTCAAACTGCAACATCAAGGATACTTCTCTTCTGGACGCACTGAAGAGCCCGATTTTCCAGGCTTATCATGATAACCAGCCTTTCAACGAGAACATGCTTCGTCCATGTCCAATGCTGGAAAATCCGGAAATTTTGCGTAAATTAGTTGCAGAGACTGGCGCAAAATCCACAGATCTTCAGTCTCCGGAGAGCGCAGAGCACCTTTGCGGCAAATGTGATAAATATGCAGCCTGCTGGAAAGAGAGAGCAGATCAGCTGTGGGATGAGAGACAGAAGGAGAAGGCAGAAAAAGCCGGATGCTGATAGTTTGCTGCAGAAATATGCAGGTAGAATGATTTCATAATAAAGTCTGAGTATAGTATGTCGCTTGCAACGGCATCTGTACTCAGACTTTTTGTGCATAAGGTGCAAGAAACAGAGGACTAATAATTGTATGCACCCTCATAAGCGTTGCAGCGCTCCTTGCGCTTCGACTGATTTTCGCAGCTGCTGCACCTGTCACAGAATTCCTGTTCATAGCAGGTGGAACAGACGCAGCCTTTGCAGGCGTTGCGGTCGTAGGCGGAGGTACAGGTGTAAGGAAGTTTATTATCGGTAGTCTTTTCTGACATTTGAATCACGCTCCTTTTTAATGTGATTATAGTGCGAAAAAATATGTGGTTCAATGGGAAAAATCCGAAAAAAGTGAGGCGGATTTTTGGGCACTTTTTCAGGGAAGAAGATGAACAAAATTGACGTGGGTACAGTTTTCTGCTATCATAAATTTGTTATTTGATATTAGGCAAAATGAAAGTCAGTTACATTGCGTTTGTGGCGATTCCCAAGGGTTGTCCGCATTCGTGCTATAAATGGTTCATGATTTTACTTATACAGATATGATTCATGGATGATATTCAGGACTTTTGTGCGAAATAATAGAAAATGAGGTAAAAATAAAATGTGGATAGCAAATGGCTGGAAAGAATACGAAGTAATTGATACTTCCTGCGGCGAGAAACTGGAGAGATGGGGAAAATATCTCCTTGTCCGTCCGGATCCGCAGGTAATCTGGGATACACCGAAGACAGAGCCAGGATGGCGCAAGATGAATGCACACTATCACCGCAGCTCCAAGGGAGGCGGTGAATGGGAGTTCTTTGATCTGCCCCAGCAGTGGGATCTTCATTACAAGGATCTTACATTCCATCTGAAACCATTTAGCTTCAAGCACACCGGTCTTTTCCCGGAGCAGGCAGCAAACTGGGACTGGTTTGGAGACAAGATCCGTAAGGCTAGCAGACCGATCAAGGTACTGAATCTGTTTGCCTATACAGGTGGTGCAACTCTTGCGGCAGCAGCTGCAGGCGCGTCTGTTACACACGTAGATGCGTCTAAGGGAATGGTTACCTGGGCGAAAGAGAATGCGGCAGCAAGTGGTCTTGCTGATGCACCAATCCGCTGGCTGGTAGATGACTGTGTGAAGTTCGTAGAGCGTGAAATCCGCCGGGGGAATCACTATGACGCAATTATCATGGATCCGCCTTCCTATGGAAGAGGCCCGAAAGGCGAGATCTGGAAAATTGAGGATGCCATTCATCCCCTTGTGAAGCTTTGCACAAAGATTCTCAGCGATGATCCCCTGTTTTTCCTGATCAATTCCTACACCACCGGACTTGCTCCGGCTGTACTTACTTATATGCTGGCAACAGAGATGAAGAAGTATAAGGGACATGTAGATTCCCAGGAAATTGGCCTTCCGGTGAAGTCAAATGGGCTGGTATTGCCATGCGGTGCTTCTGGAAGATGGGAAGCGGTTTAAGAGTTGTTGTTCACTGGTAACATTCCGCGATGTGTTTTTTGTGAACAAAGTTCACAGAAAACCTGAGAACCTCGGCGCGAAATCATGCAAAGCATGATTTCTGTGCATCGCGAAGCGTGTTACTGTGAACGAAGTGAACAGTAACCGGTTTAAGAGGGATTTTATATAAAATAGAGCCAAACACTTGACAACCGACAATTTAGCATACTAAAATGGAAAAGATATACGAGGAGGATACACCAAACAGGCAATTGCCGAAGGAGGAATTTATGAAAAAATATACCGAAATGAATCATGAAGAGCTTCTGGCACTGAAAAAAGAGCTGGACAAAGAATTTGAAGAGATCAAGGCACAGGGACTTGCCCTTGATATGTCAAGAGGAAAGCCAAGCAATGCACAGCTGGAACTTTCTATGGAAATGATGGACGTTCTGAAGGGCGATTCAGATCTGAAATGCGAGACTGGAGTAGATTGCCGTAACTACGGTGTGATCGACGGTATTCCGGAAGCCAAGCGTCTTCTTGGAGAAATGTCTGAGGTAGATCCGGAACACATTATCATATATGGAAATTCAAGCCTGAACGTTATGTTCGACAGTATCGCACGTTCCATGACTCAGGGTGTAATGGGAAATACTCCATGGTGCAAGCTTGACAAGGTGAAATTCCTCTGTCCGGTACCAGGTTATGACCGTCACTTCAAGATCACCGAATTTTTCGGAATCGAGATGATCAATGTTCCGATGACTCCACAGGGACCGGATATGGACATGGTAGAGAAGCTGGTAAGTGAAGATGCAGCGATCAAGGGAATCTGGTGTGTTCCGAAATACTCCAACCCACAGGGTTACACTTACTCCAAAGAAACCGTAGAGCGTTTTGCAAGACTGAAACCGGCAGCACCGGACTTCCGTATTTACTGGGATAATGCATACAGCATTCATCATCTCTATGATGATAATCAGGATTTCCTGGTTGAAATTCTTGGTGAGTGTGCAAAAGCTGGCAACCCTGATCTTGTTTATAAATTTACATCCACTTCCAAGGTAAGCTTCCCAGGATCTGGAATCGCTGCCGTTGCAGCTTCCAAGGCAAACCTGGATGATTTCCGCAAATATATGCAGGTTCAGACCATCGGTCATGATAAACTGAACCAGCTCCGTCACGTAAGATTTTTCAAGGATCTTGACGGACTTCACGCCCACATGAGAAAACACGCAGATATCCTCCGCCCGAAATTCGAGCTGGTTCTGGATACGCTTGACAAAGAACTTTCCGGACTTGGAATCGGTGAGTGGACAAAGCCACACGGCGGATATTTCATCTCTTTTGATTCCCTGGATGGCTGTGCAAAGGCAATTGTAGCCAGAGCAAAAGAGGCTGGTGTTATCCTTACTGGCGCAGGTGCTACTTATCCATACGGCAAGGATCCGAAAGACTCCAACATCCGTATTGCACCATCCTTCCCTACACTTGAAGATCTTGGCAAAGCAGCACAGGTATTCGTACTTTGTGTGAAACTTGTCAGTGTAGAAAAACTTCTCGGCTAAAAGCGTGTTGCTGTGAACGGTAACCTTTCCGTAAAAGGTGAGCCACTATTTTCAAACAGGCTCTGAAATCGGAAATTTGCGCATAGAATGTAACCATGCCAGATCAGGAAAAGTACCTGATCTGGCATATAAAAAGAGGCAGAGTAATCTACTGTTATCTGTGAACAGTAATCATCTGCTTTTTATTGTCTTTACCCGTCTGCATTTGGAAGATAGAAATAAATGCCGACTATGGAGTTTATTTCCTGCATAAGGTTAAACAGAAGATGTGGTCGTGTAAAGACAATAAGAATTCATCATAAGCAGGGAGGAATTTATGGCAAAAAATAAGGAAAAAGCAGGCGCAGGAAGAACGATTGTTATTTTACTTGTGGTTTTGCTGCTGCTTCTTACAGCAGGAGCCTATGGATATGGCGTGTACTACTTTTCCAGTCATTTTCTTCCAGGATCTATGGTAAATGGCTTTAATTGTTCCTATATGGCTTCAGAAGATACCGAGGACCTTCTGAACCAGCGTGTAGGCGCTTATGTTCTTGCTGTGGAGACCATGAAAAACGGTCAGGAAGCAATTTCTGCCCAGGATGTGGGGCTTTCCTATGTGTCTACTGGAATTGTGAAGCAGTTGATCAAAGATCAGGACCGTTTTACCTGGTTTCTTGCTTTTAACCAGGATAAGAATTATGATATTTCAGAATCCCTCAGCTATAATGTGGAGCTCATGGGGCAGGCTGTTGATAATCTGAAATGCATGCAGCCAGAGAATGTAGTCCAGCCTGTGGATGCCCAGATCCAGGATACCGGAGATACTTTTGAAATCATTCCGGAAGTAATGGGAAATGCTCTGGATCGCACTAAGACGGAGGAAGTGATTTCCGCAGCCATGCTCCGGGGAAAAACTTCTGTAAATCTGGAGGACGAGAGCTGCTACCGGAAGCCTTCGGTATACAGCACAGATGAGCTGCTGAAAGCCAATTGTGAAAAAATGAATCAGCTTGTCAAGGTGATCATAACTTACGACTTTGCTGATCGTACTGAGACTGTGGACCGTACCCTGATCAAGAATTGGTTCGGTTATGATGAGGATGGTAATGTGATCCTGGATGAAAACCTGGTGCGGCAGTATGTGGCAGACCTTGGGCTGAAATATGATACCATGGGACAGACCAGAACATTTCTGACTTACGATAATCGCCAGGTGGAAATTAAAGGCGGTGATTATGGCTGGGTAATTGATCAGGATGAAGAGGTAAAGGCTTTGATCGAAGCTGTCGAAAGCGGCGTTACACAGGTGCGTGAGCCTGTTTATCTGTACTCAGGCTACAGCCGCGGTACAAATGATATTGGATCCACCTATGTGGAGATAGATTTGACAAACCAGCGTCTTGTTTTTTACCAGAAGGGAACTCCAATCGTGGACACACCTATTGTAAGCGGAAATCCGGATATAGAAGGCTGTGGCACTCCTACAGGCTGTTATGCACTGGATGCCAAGGAATCTCCGGCAGTGCTTACAGGAGAGGATTATGAGGCAAATGTGACCTATTGGATGCCTTTTGCAGGAAATGTGGGAATTCACGACGCTTCCTGGCGGTCTGAGTTTGGAGGAAATCTTTATCTGTGGGAAGGCTCCCATGGATGTGTAAATGTTCCATATGACAAGGCGGCCGAGATTTATGCAAATATTGAGGTTGGCATGCCGGTGGTTGTGTATGAGTAACTATTCAGTAGAGAATATTCCGCGAGGTGTTTTGGGAAAACTAGAGTCTGTTTGAAAAATCATTTCCGCAATCTGCACGCCCCACGGAAAATCAGCGCGAAATCATGCGAATGCATGATTTCTGTGCATGGCAAAGCGTGTAACTGTGAAGGAACTGAACAGTTACGTTTACGAACAAAAAAGGAGATATAAGATTATGAAGATAGTAGTTTTGGCTGGAGGAACCAGTACGGAGAGAGAGATTTCCATTGTATCCGGTACCGGAATCTGCGGTGCACTGCGCCAGAAAGGTCATGAGGCAATACTTGTAGATATTTTCTGTGGAGTTGAGAATGTAGACTGGGAGAATCCTTTCCCGGCTGAATATGATGTGGAAAAAGCAGCAGAGTATATGAGCAGCTTCAATCCGCAGATCAAGGAGATGGAGAAAAAACGCAGAAGCTTTTTCGGACCAAATGTTCTGGAACTTTGTGAAAAATGTGACATTGTGTTCCTTGGACTTCACGGCGCAAATGGTGAGGATGGAAAGGTGCAGGCTACCTTTGACCTGCTGGGAATCCGTTACACAGGAACCGGTTATCTCAGCAGTGCCATGGCTATGGATAAGCGTATCACCAAGGAAGTTTTCCTGATGAACCATGTTCCTACCCCAGGCGGATTTACCATGACAAGAGACAATCTGGAGAAAGACATTGCTAAGCATGGACTGGAATTCCCGGTAGTTGTAAAAACAAGCTGCGGCGGTTCCAGCGTAGGTGTTTATATTGTAAATGATCAGAAAGAATACGAAGAGGCTCTTACAGATGCATGCCAGTATGGCGCGGATATTGTTGTGGAGGAGTATATCAAAGGCCGTGAATTTTCTGTTGCAGTTGTGGATGACAAGGCGTATCCGATCATCGAGATTGCTCCGATCCAGGGATTCTATGACTACAAGAACAAATATCAGGCTGGCTCTACTGTAGAGACCTGCCCGGCTGAGATTTCTCCGGAGCTTACAGCAAAAATGCAGGAGAATGCAGTGAAGGCAGCGAAAGCACTGGGACTTACCGGCTACAGCCGTCTGGATTTCATGATGAAAGATAACGGAGATATGTACTGTCTGGAAGCAAATACCCTTCCGGGAATGACTCCTACCAGTCTGATTCCTCAGGAGGCGAAGGTACTGGGAATGGATTATCCGACGCTTTGCGAGGAACTGATCCGGATTTCTTTAAAGAAGTACGAATAATATACCGAATGTTTATATTAAATATAAAAAGGATTAAAAAAATGAAAAATCTTACCCTGGAAAACCTGACCAAGGTCTGCGGCGGTGTTTATTTCGGACCGTCTGACAAGCTGGAGCAGGAGGTTTCCTCTATTACAACAGACAGCCGGAAAGCAGAAGCCGGAACCTTATTTGTTCCCATCGTAGGCGAACGTGTAGATGCCCATAAATTTATTCCCCAGGTGATGGAAGCAGGTGCGCTTGCTACTTTATCTGAGAGAATCCTGGAGAATGCTGATTTCCCATATATCAAGGTGGAATCTTCCCTTCAGGCTGTAAAGGACATTGCAGAATTTTACCTGCAGCAGCTTCAGATTCCGGTTGTTGGAATTACCGGAAGTGTGGGAAAAACAAGTACAAAAGAGGTAATTGCCTCTGTCCTGAAAGAGAAATATCGTACCCTGAAAACACAGGGAAACTTTAACAATGAGTTAGGTCTTCCACTCACCGTATTCCGCCTTCGTGACGAGGATGAGATCGCAGTTCTGGAAATGGGAATCAGCGATTTTGGTGAGATGACCCGACTTGCGAAGATTGCAAGACCCGATACCTGTGTGATCACGAATATTGGCACCTGCCATCTGGAGAACTTGGGTGACAGAGACGGTGTGTTGAAAGCGAAAACCGAAATTTTTAAATATCTGAAAAAAGATGGACATATTGTATTAAACGGTGACGATGATAAGCTTTGCACTGTGAAAGAATATGAAGGAATTAAGCCTGTATTCTTCGGTATGGAGTCAGATAAGGATATTTATGCGGATGAGATCGTGAGCAGAGGGTTGAAAGGCATGACCTGCCGCATTCACGTAGGTGAGGAGTCTTTCACAACGGACATCCCAATGCCTGGCCGTCATATGGTATACAATGCCCTGGCAGCAACTGCAGTTGGTCGTATTTACGGACTGACGCTGGAGCAGATCCGTCATGGAATTGAGACCCTGGAAGCCATCAGCGGCAGATTCCACATGATTGAGACAGACCGTTTCCTTATCGTAGACGATTGTTATAATGCCAACCCAATGTCCATGAAAGCATCACTGGATGTGCTGAAAGATGGTGCTGGCAGAAGAGTGGCAATCTTAGGCGACATGGGAGAGCTTGGAGAGAATGAAGTTCAGCTTCACGCAGAGGTAGGCGAGCATGCAGCCCAGTGTGGAATTGACGTTTGCATCTGCACCGGCCCTCTTTCCGCAAACATTGCGAAGATGGCGAGAAAGAACCCGGAGCTTATCGTTATAGAAGAACCGGACCGTGACAGCCTTTTGTCCCATCTGTCTGATTATGTGCAGACCGGTGATACCATTTTGGTAAAGGCGTCTCACTTTATGCAATTTGAGAAAGTGGTAGCTGCATTGCAGGAAATGTAGGGAAGATAATGTATTGCCCTTTAAGCAGACTCTGTAGATATAATCAGAATCTGTTTAAGGGGCATTTACATTTATTTCCGCGATATATTTGACTTATAGCGCGAAAAATCAATGCTATTCCGCAATATATCATACTTATTCCGCAATAAATCAAAAACTAATTGATATATTGCGGAAAGTCTTTATATAAGTGATCATAAAATAGGAAAATATGCAGAGAAACCACAGGATAAGCGGGATTCACCGAGAATTTGACGAACGATTTATGTTTCATACAGAACAGGACAGCGGTATAATGTTCGTAAAAGGTTACTGTTTATTGGCAATGTTCCGCCAGGTATTTTTTGAAATCAGGTTCATACAAAAAAAGAGAACTGCGGTGCAAAGATATTGAACAGTTTCCCAATTTGAAAGAAAGCATGGGAGGACATTATGCTGGAGAAAATTATGGATCTGCAGATATTGCTCTACAGTATGGCGGCCCTTGGGACCCTTGGAGCAATTGGAATGCTGACGACAAACCTCACCTACAGAAGAATGCTGAAAAGTACCGGAAGCAAAAACACAGGCACGAAAAACACCCAAGGAGCAGGCAGCAGTCAGCGGATCAGCCTGAAGGAAAAATGGCTGAGACTTTGGAAAACACGGGACAGGCTTCTTCACAGAATGAATCGGCTGGTGTGGTATCCGGCACTTTTGTCCACTGTGATTCTTGGCTGTGCCATCTATTTTTCCAAGACGTTAAGGATAGAAGAGGGACTTCCTCTGACTTATCTGTATGTGGGCGCCACTGTACCGGTGGTGTTATTGCTCTTACGTCAGGCGTTGGATTTTTCTTACAAAGAAGAGCTGGTGATGGATACGTTGGCAGATTATGTGGAGCAGATGAGAAGCTGGACAGAAGAGATTCCAGCCGCGAAAAAAGCTGACCCTGTTTTACAGGAAGAAATCGTGGATAAGATTACCAGTAGCATCAAGCAGACAGCTGCTTCCGGAAGTCATTTCAGTAAGATGCTGACTCCTGAGGAAGAGAAGATTATGAGGGAAATTATCCGGGAATTTATGGCTTGACAATTACAGAATGATAGATGAGGGCGCAGGCACTATCAGCCTTGCGCTCTTGTATTTTGGGGATTATTGTTTTCCCCATTTACAGCAACACGCTGCGCAAACTTAATTCTCGGGGGTTCTGTGAACTTTGTTCACAAAAAACACCTCGCAGAACATCACCAGTGAATAATAACAGGATAGTAACACTTATTGTACATTTTATAGTTTGGGATTGCATTTTCCCGGAGAAAACGGTATTTTATAAAACAGATGAGGAAACGCACGACTATATAAGTGAGCACAGAAGAAAGCGAGGAGCACATTATGAAAATTGTAATTCTGGAAGCAGACAGCCTGGGACAGGATATGGTATTTACTCCATTTGAGGCACTGGGCGAAGTAGTAATATATCGAAGTACAACAGCAGATGAAATGGAAGAAAAGACAAAAGACGCAGATGTGATCGTGACCAACAAGGTTCCAATCTGCGAGTCTACCATTGGAAAAGCACAGAACCTAAAGCTGGTCTGCCTGACCGCAACAGGCTTTAACAACCTGGATGGAGACTATCTGAAAAAGAGGGGAATTGCAGCTTACAATGTTGCCGGATACTCTACAAACGGAGTGGCACAGCATACCTTCGCTCTTCTTTTCTATATTCTGGAAAAACTGAATTATTACGACAATTACGTAAAATCCGGAGAATATGCAAGAGGAACCTGTTTCTCCCATTTCGGACAGAATTTCTTCGAGCTGGATGGAAAAACCTGGGGAATTATCGGTCTTGGCGCAATTGGAAACAGGGTGGCGCAGATTGCCAAGGCATTTGGCTGCCATATTATCTGCTATTCCGCTTCCGGGAAGAAATACAATACAGAATATGAACAGGTAAGCCTGGATGAGCTTCTTTCCCGCTCTGATATTCTTTCCGTCCATGCACCGCTGAACGGGTACACGGAGAATCTGATGACACTGGAAAAATTCCGCAAGATGAAGAAATCCGCTATTTTCCTGAATCTTGCGCGAGGCGCCATTGTAAATGAGCCAGATTTGTATACAGCTCTTACCGAAGGCTCCATTGCAGGTGCAGGCCTTGATGTTCTTTGCAAAGAGCCAATGAATCCGGAGAATCCGCTTCTTAAGATCCAGAACAGCAATAAACTGATCATTACTCCGCATATTGCATGGGCTGCGAAAGAGACCAGATTCCGCGTAGTGGATGAAGTGGTGAAAAACATTCAGCGGTTCCAACGTGACGACAGGACAAACAGGGTATATTAAAGTTTCGGGCCAGGGATAGATTAGAGTGTGTTGTGGACATGCTCTAATCTATTATTGAAGATAAGAAACAGTTTCGTTATAATTAAAGAAAAAGTGTTTGAGAATGTCTGATACAGAAGGGAGACTACATGGCAAAGAAATACTATGCAGTAAGAACAGGCAGAAAAACAGGTGTATTTATGACCTGGGCAGAGTGTCAGAAACAGGTCACGGGATTTTCGGGAGCAGAATTTAAGAGCTTTCCCACTATGGAAGAGGCACAGGCATTTGCCGGTGTGAATGCAGAGGGCATCCCGGATACACTTCCCAGGGCAGAAAAACCTGCGTCAGCCCAGGTGATTGCCTACGTAGATGGCAGTTACCGCTCTGACACCGGCGAATTTTCCTACGGAATGGTCATCCTGAAGGATGGAGAAGAGCACACATTCTGCGAAAAAATGACAGACAAAGAGCTGGCACTGATGCATAATGTAGCAGGAGAAATCAAAGGCTCCGAAGCGGCAATGCAGTATGCTGTGGATCATAATATTCCGGAAATCACCATTTACCATGATTATGAAGGCATTGCCAAATGGTGCACCGGTGCCTGGAAAGCTACCAAACCCGGAACAATTGCGTATCAGGCCTTTTACCGGGAAGCCGTGAAGAAAGTAAAAGTCCATTTTGTAAAAGTAAAAGGACACTCCAACGACAAATACAACGATATGGCTGACCAGCTTGCCAAAAAAGCTCTCGGAATCCTGTAGCGGATCCGGGAGCTTTTGTAATCTGTGCGCCGCATATATTTTGTCTGAACTTAGTTACTGCAGCCAGTACAGCGAATATTAACCATTTATGAAATCTTATATTTCAAAACCGGGTAAAGTCCATAAGAACCATAGGTTGCACCGTAATACTTGCTGTAACTCTTTGCTTCTGCGAAAAGCGGGTCATAAACATACCCGTTGATCTCGCACCATGCGTGGGCATTGTTGTTGCTCTGCACAGCGTCGGCACATACATAAACATTCTTGTATCCGATTGCCTTGGCGAGGTAAGCAAATGCGCCAGCGTCAGAAACGCAGTCTCCGTTGTGATGCAGAAAATGGTCATTTGCAAAAGTAGCCGGCCAGTCCTTGCCGCCCTGGTCAAAATCACGCCAGATATTATAATAGCCCTTGATCACCCAGTTGAAACATGTCTGAAGCTTCTGGGATTTGGACATGCTGGAATTGGTGATCTCTGCTGCAATCTGCTTGGAGCGGAGGTTGGCAATCTGAACCTGAGTCATTCTCTTTCCGCTGGCAGTATAGTAGGTAGAACCCTTTTTTCTGCCGATTACATGACTTTTATTGTCGATGTAGTAAGTAAATCCCCTGTAACCTTTATTAACAGTAGTATTTTTTAATAGGGTTCCCTTGGCACTGAAATAGAAATAATTCTTGCCAATCTTCTGGAAACCGGTGAGGCGTTTTCCTTTTCGATAGTATCTTCTGATTCCGGATTTGGTCTTCACCCAGCCTTTTTTCTGTGGCTTTTTGGGTGTCGGAGTAGGGGTGGCAATAACAGTTTCCGTTACCTGAGAAGGTGCAGCTTCAGCTGCGTTTGCAGTTACCGGAGTAAGGGCAAGTACTGCGCTGGTGAGAACCAGCATAAACATTTTTGTCTTTTTCATCATTCTTCTCCATCTTCCTCTATTACCTGTATTTCCAGGTAATCAAAGTCAATCTGTTCAATAAAATTATCCTGATAAAAACGTGTTTTACTGTGCTTCTTAAAATCCCGCACCGTAGTATCCAGCCAGATTGGATTACCAAGATCCAGCTCATAACAGATCTGCTCCAGACAGTGAAAAACCTTGTGCGTTCTGGTCTCCTGGCGGTCATCACAGATCACGGTATCCTTCAGCATATGGTTATCTTTCCAGATTCGTCCCCAAAGGCGAAACATCTTAGAACACCTCCCATTATTTCAGTGTTGGTAGATTCTACCTTATCACTGATTTGAAAAAGTTGCAACAGAAATGTGGAGCAAAATTACAGACCATTTTTTGCAAAAAAAGCTTTTTAGCACGCTAAAGTGTTTTTGCTTGACCCTTTCGGAGAAATCTACTATAATTAACGATAATGTTGCTGCTGTTCACAAAAAATACCTCTCAGAATGTTGCTGGTGAACAGCTGCATAATATTTGTTACTTATAAATCTCTCAAGATGAGGAGGAGCTTTATTATGAAATTATATGATACTGGCGTGTATCTGCAGAATGGAAAGGAAATCATTCCGGCAGCTGAAGCCCAGCTTCCTGTTTCCAGAGAAGATGCAGCAAGAAATACCATTGCCTATTCTATTTTAAAAGCCCATAATACTTCCGGTAATATGGACAAGCTTCAGATTAAATTTGATAAACTGACATCCCATGATATTACTTTTGTAGGAATTATCCAGACTGCACGTGCTTCCGGACTGGAGCGTTTTCCGGTACCGTATGTTCTGACCAACTGTCACAACTCCCTCTGTGCAGTTGGCGGTACTATTAATGAGGATGACCATATGTTTGGTCTTACCTGTGCGAAAAAATACGGCGGTGTCTATGTTCCGCCACATCAGGCAGTTATCCATCAGTTTGCCCGCGAAATGCTTGCTGAGTGCGGCAAGATGATTCTTGGCTCAGACAGCCATACCCGTTATGGCGCTCTTGGTACCATGGCTATGGGAGAGGGGGGACCGGAGCTTGTGAAGCAGCTTCTTTCCCAGACATATGATATCAATATGCCAGGAGTTGTTGCTATTTATCTGAAAGGAAGCCCACGTCCGGGCGTAGGACCGCAGGACGTTGCTCTTGCTATCATTGGTAAAGTATTTGCAAATGGTTATGTGAAGAATAAAGTAATGGAGTTCGTAGGTCCTGGCGTAGCTAATTTAAGTGCTGATTTCCGTATTGGAATCGATGTTATGACTACTGAGACTACCTGCCTTTCCTCCATCTGGCAGACAGATGAGAAGATTCAGGAGTTTTACGAGATCCATGGAAGAGCCCAGAGCTATAAAGAGCTGAAACCGGGAGATGTGGCTTACTATGACGGCTGTGTGGAGATTGACCTTGGCGAGATCAAGCCAATGATCGCTATGCCGTTCCATCCAAGCAATACTTATACAATTGATGAACTGAATGCAAATCTGGATGACATCCTTGCCGATGTTGAGAAAAAAGCTCTGGTAAGTCTGGACGGCAAGGTTCCTTATACTCTCCGTAATAAGGTTGTAGACGGAAAGCTTTATGTTGACCAGGGAATTATTGCAGGATGTGCAGGCGGTGGATTTGAGAATATCTGTGCTGCAGCGGATATTCTCCGCGGAACCAGCATCGGTGCAGATGCCTTTACTTTAAGCGTATATCCGGCAAGTACTCCGATTTATATGGAGCTGGCTAAGAATGGAGTTCTGGCAGATCTTCTTGAGACAGGTGCTGTTGTGAAAACTGCATTCTGCGGTCCATGCTTCGGTGCTGGAGATACTCCGGCAAACAATGCTTTCAGTATCCGCCATACCACCAGAAACTTCCCGAACCGTGAAGGCTCCAAGATCCAGAATGGTCAGATTTCTTCTGTTGCACTTATGGATGCACGTTCTATCGCTGCTACAGCTGCAAACAAGGGATTCCTTACCTCTGCTGAGAATTTCACAGGAGAGTACAGAGGACAGAAATATTTCTTTGATAAAACGATTTACGATAACCGTGTATTTGACAGCAAAGGCGTGGCTGATCCGTCTGTTGAGATCCAGTTTGGACCGAACATCAAAGACTGGCCGAAGATGCCGGCACTTGCAGAGAATCTGGTTCTGAAGGTTGTTTCCGAAATTCACGATCCGGTAACTACTACCGACGAGCTGATCCCATCCGGTGAGACTTCCTCCTACCGTTCCAATCCTCTTGGACTGGCTGAGTTTACTCTTTCCAGAAAGGATCCGGCTTATGTTGGACGGGCAAAAGAGGTTCAGAAAGCAGAGCATGCCATTGAGAACGGCGAATGTCCGCTGGATGCACTGCCAGAGCTGAAGCCGGTTATGGAAGCGGTGAACAAAGAGTATCCGGAAGCTGGCAAAGGCAATCTTGGCGTTGGAAGTACTATTTTCGCAGTGAAGCCCGGAGATGGTTCTGCCCGTGAGCAGGCTGCTTCCTGTCAGAAAGTACTTGGCGGGTGGGCAAACATTGCCAACGAATACGCTACCAAACGTTACCGTTCCAACCTGATTAACTGGGGAATGCTTCCATTCCTGATCCCGGCCGGTGATCTTCCGTTTGTAAACGGTGATTACCTGTTCTTCCCGGAAATCCGCAAGGCAGTGGAAGAGAAAGCCGACAGCATTACCGGTTATGTGGTAAAAGAGAGCGGACTGGTTCCGTTTACCGTAACACTTGGAGAGCTGACAGATGATGAGCGGGAAATCATCCTGAAAGGCTGTCTGATCAACTACAATAGAAAATAAAATGTTATGAGGCAGGTCATTCTTTTTGAGAGCGACCTGCCTTTTTATCAGAATTCCCTGTTACATAAAAAGTTCTACATGGTATGATCACACTGCAACGAAAAGGCAAATATCGCTCAATGTGTTTCTACATAGGCTAGAACGTGTTTAAAAAAGCATTTCCGCAATCTGCACGTCCCACTTTGCGGTATATTTTTCCCGAATTCGGTTGTCGTAGCCCGCTATGATACCCTCAACCGGACAAAATCTCCCACAAATCATGACGTATATCTTGCAGAAAGCCTTTTTTAAACACCCATTTAGCCTTTTGCAAAAAGGAGTCTTTCTTGTTATATAAACAAATATTCTGAATAATTACAATAATTAGTAAAAAACACAGAAATACAACGTGAAGTGCCAAAATAAAACAGAAATAAAACAAAAAATACAAGAAAAAGTATTGACAAATAAGATCAGAGATGGTAATATAAGCTCATCAAAAGAAAAACAACTTTATAAAGAAAGGAGCTTAGTGATTCCAATGGGAACATAAAATCTTTCTAATCAATATAAGAGAGACAGGAATCGCATTTCCTGCAAGAAGACCTGATACGAGAACCGTGTAAATAGAAAATAAAGTATCACTTGATTCAGCTGATACTTATAAACGTATCCAAGGTAAATAGAAGCGATTACTTATATTGAATAACTGTCCACCACTAATACAAAGATCTGGAACTTGTGTAAAGAAACATTTCTCCAGAGGATATAACCCCTTATCACAGATAAGCAGGATATCTTGAGATTCCTATTGAACCTTTAGAATATGAATCGAAACTTTGCATTAGAAGAATATCATAATTGATATTCCAGTCAGAAATAGATCAGGAACTTCCGCTCAAACTTTTTTGTATAATACATATAAGAGAGCATATGAACCAGTAAGTGGTTTTGGATTTAACCGAATTAAGTTTGAAATTGTTTATGATAATGATTCAGAGCCTGAGAAGTATATCCGATATTTCTGCAGAAGAAATTATAAAACGTGAATTATAATTTCAATCTATCAAACTTCTAAATAAACCGAATGATAAACATCATATCGTTTATGAGCAGGAAATAAGATAAGATATTTTAAATAAAAACTTAAAACTGAATATAGAACAACTGAATAAAGACCACGTAAATATTAAATTGTAAATCAATTTGAAAAACGAGGAAAAGACCATTGAATACTGAAGAATTTTAGGACGGTCATCATTTGAAATATAAGTAAAATGATGACCGTCCTTTTCCATGCTGCGCTTGTAAATCAGGCTTTAATCCGCTATAATGAGCGGAGAAAATTGGAAACTATGAGGGAAGCAGACGATGTTTAGTGGGAAAATAGAGGACTACATTCTTTTTGAAGATAAAGAGATTATAGTTTGCCGTAAGCCAGCGGGAATTGCGGTACAGAATGCAAGAATTGGTGCCATGGATCTGGAGAGCAGCCTGAAAAATTATCTGGCAATGCAAGCTGGTGGTGGGAGAAGGATTCCATATCTGGCAGTAATCCACAGGCTGGATCAGCCGGTAGAAGGTATTCTTGTATTTGGAAAGACACCTGAGGCTGCGAAATCGTTAAGTGCACAGATTACAGCTGGAAAGATGGAAAAAATTTATCTGGCAGTAACATATGGACAGCAGGCAGAGACTGGGAAAAAAGAAACAGTTCTGGAGGATTACCTGAAAAAAGATGGAAAATCCAATACTTCTTCCGTAGTGAATGCGAACACTCCTGGTGCGAAGAAAGCCAGACTTTCCTATGAGGTTCTCGGTGAGGCTGTGGATGCAATTTCCGGAAAGAAAAAATGGCTGCTTCGAATTCATCTGGATACAGGCCGTCATCACCAGATCCGGGTTCAGATGGCTCATGCAGGAATGCCTTTGGCTGGTGACCGGAAATATGGTGCCGGAACGAATGTGACCATCGGGGCAGGCAGCCTGGCTCTGTGCGCCGCAAGCCTTACCTTTTTCCATCCGGTAACCGGAAAGGTGATGAAATTCGTGACAAAGCCGGAAGGGACTGAGTTTAAGGGGATTTCTATCCCGCAAATGTGAAAAAACCATAAAAACTATAGACGTGGAACCGAAATTGTGTATAATGTAAAAGCAAGATTAAACAAAGATGAAGACTGCGAAAAATAGTTATAAAAAGTTTTTTTGAAAAAACTTTAAACATTCAGATGAGGAGTGAATAAAATGAAAAAAGTAGCAGTGATACCTGCTTTTGTTCTGGCTGCATTATGCACCTTCACAGGCTGTAAGAAAGAAGAAGTGGAGAAAGTGATCGCGCCACTGGTTTCTGACGGGCAGACTACGGAATCCACAGAAGAAGCCCAGGAAGAAAAGGATCCTCTTATTCCTGAAATTGATACATCTGTAGAACTCCAGGCAGGATCCCGGGTGGCAGTTGTAAGCAAGAGTACAAGCGGAGAGTTCTGGGGACTGGTTAAGAAAGGAATGGAGCAGGCAATTGCCGATGTAAACGAGGCATATGGCTTCAAGAAAGAAGATCAGGTGACCATGACCTTTGAAGGCGCCAGCGATGAGAAAGATGTGGAGAGCCAGGTAAATACCATAGATGCGGTAATTGCAGAGAATCCGGATGTACTTTGTGTTTCTGCCAGCGATATGGATTCCCTTCAGGCGCAGCTGGAAGCTGCCAAGGAGAATGGAATCCCGGTTGTGGCATTTGACTCTGGTGTTACAGACAGCAAGATGGTCCGTGCATTTCGTGGTACGGATAATACCAGGGTGGGCGAAATCGCTGCGTATAGATTAGCCACAGCCATCGGAAAAATGGGTAAGGTTGCAGTCTTTTCTGCGCAGGAAAAGACGCAGAGCATTCAGGAACGTGTAAGCGGTTTTACCAATTATATCACCAATTATCCGGATATTGAAGTTGTGGAGATTGTTTATCAGGATCAGGTAGATGATATGACAGCTGCCATGCAGGAGGTTCTTGACAAATATCCGCAGCTGGACGGTGTTTTCTGCGATAATGCAGATATTGCCGATCTGTATCTGGACATGAAAAAGGATGAGACAAAGGATTCCATTGTGATGGTTGGTGTGGATGCCACAGCGAAACAACAGGAGGCTATCTGGAATAGTAAAGAGGTCGGCGTGGTTTCCCAGCAGCCTTACGCGATGGGATATCAGACCATCTGGACAGCACTTTTGACTACAGCACCAAAGAAGAGTGTGGAAATCAAGCGGAATGTGCGTATCGACCCGGCATGGATTGATTCCTCAAACATTGATGATCCTACATACAGTTCTTATTTGTATGCAAATTAAAACAGCTTTCATAAGAGGCACGTCATAATTTTCAGGAATGATTTCACAAACACGCTCTACGAATTTGGGCAAAATATGCTGCAAACCGGGGCGTGCAGATTGCGAGAATGATTTTACAAATACACTCTAAAATAAGATAGTGAGGTTCATAAGAAACTATGAAAGAGAAACTGCTTTGTACAGCATGAATTTACCAGGAATGGGAATGCTGATACAAGGCGGTTTTTTGCATATCAAAGGATATTGCAGCTAGAGCGTGTTTCAAAAATCATTCCCGCAATCTGCACGCCCCACTTTGCGGTATATTTTGCCCTCTTTCAGTCGACGTAGCCCGCTACGCCGCCCTCAATCGGACAAATCTCCCACAAATTGTGAAGTACATCTTGCAGAAAGCCTTTTTCAAACACGCTCTAGAGCCTGTTTCAAACACATTCTAGACAATACTACCTGCAGTGTCTGAATTTTAGTCAATGTTTAACAATTGTATAACGACAAAATAACAAGAATTTGGTAGCATGTAATTACTTTTTGAAGTGTGAAAAAATTGACGATATGCAATAAAATAGAAGCCAATTTTTAAATAATATGCACAAAAAAAGTTGCTATCCACACTGAATTGTGTTAAAATCTGTCTATAAAATGAGACTTGCGACAGGAGGCTTTTATGAAAAAATGGGGAGATATTATCAAGAATATGACTTTGCTTAGTCAATTTAGTTTATCCTTTATCACTCCTCTGCTTCTGTGCCTGCTGATCTGCTGGTGGATGAGTACCAGCCTGGGAATAGGAGAATGGATTTTTATTCCTGGCTTTTTTTTCGGACTGGGAGGCTCCTTTACAGTAGCCTATAAGCTTTACCTGTCCGTAACCGGACATCAGAAGAAAGAGAAAGAGAAAAAGAAGAATAAAGTTTCATTTAACAGACATCATTAGAGTGTGTTTGAGGAATCATTCCTGCAAAGTGTGACGTACATTTTGCAGAAAACCTTTTTCAAACACGTTTCAGAAGGGAGATTTGTATGAGCAAAATGTTTGCAGATGTGCAGCCGGCAGTGAGGAAAGAGACGAAGAAGGTGGCGATTGGTACATTTGTATGCGTAGTCCTGATGTGGGCTGTATTTGGAATCGGACATCTGGCAGTGCCGGAGCAGATTCCGTTTGATTATACAGTGCTTCTCGCCGGATTTATCGGCGGGATGGTGGCAGTACTGAACTTTTTCCTTATGGGACTGACCGTTCAGAAGATAGTTTCCATGGAGGACGATAAACAGGCTGCAGCGAAGATGAAGGCCAGCTATAGTCAGAGAATGATGCTTCAGCTTATCTGGGGCGTTCTGGCGATTGCGGTTCCCTGTTTTCAGTTTGTAGCCGGAATCTTACCATTGCTTTTTCCAAACATTGTGATCAAGACAGTTGGAATCATTGGGGGGAGGAAGGCCGCATAATGATATATACAATTTTATGTAACTATTCAGCAGGTACTGCTCCGCGAAGTGTGTGACAGATGTGGTACGGAACAGTTACAAATTTATAATGACAGGAGGTGAGAGTACATGGATATCGAAATAACCGGTGGCAGGATATTCTATACGTTTCCGTTCGAGATTCCCATCCTGGGGAAATTCCAGATAACGGAGACTCTGGTTGTAAGCTGGCTGGTTATGCTGTTGATCACAGGACTTTGTATCTGGCTGACACATGATCTGAAAGTGGAGAAAATATCCAGGAGACAGGCTGTGGCTGAACTTCTGGTGGAGACAGCAAATAAGTTCGTCATCGGAAATATGGGTGAGAAATTCAGCTATATGATTCCTTTTGTGGCGGCGCTTTTTGCCACCAGTGTGGTATCCAACCTGATCAGCCTTGTAGGACTGCGAAGCCCTACAGCAGATCTTTCCACAGAAGCTGCATGGGCAGTTGTTGTATTTACCATGATCACGGCACAGAAGATTAAGACAAATGGTTTCGGTGGATATATGAAGGGATTTACAACTCCGATCCCTATTATGACACCATTTAATATTCTTTCTGAGATCGCCACACCGATCAGTATGGCGTGCCGTCATTTTGGAAATATTCTTTCCGGTGTAGTTATCAATGGTTTGATCTATGCAGCGCTGGCGCTGGCAAGCTCCAAACTGTTTGGATTGATTCCGGGTATTGTGGGAGATGTTTTGTCGAAGATCCCATTCCTGGACGTTGGTATTCCGGCAATTATGTCAGTTTATTTTGACTGGTTTTCCGGAATCATGCAGGCATTTATTTTCTGTATGCTGACTGTAATGTATATCGCGAATGCAGCAGAAGAGTAGCGTAAAGAAGGCGGATGTTCACGAAGTGGGCAGAAAATCGGAAAATGCAGAAAATATTTTGCAGTTTCCGGATGAATTGAATTTCTAACAAGAGAAATCATAAATAACAGGAGGATTTGATTATGGATTTTACAGTATTGGCAAAAGGTATCGCACTGGCTGGTTGTGCAATTGGTGCTGGTCTTGCACTGATCGCAGGTATCGGACCTGGTATTGGAGAAGGTAACGCAGTTGCAAAAGCTCTGGAAGCAATCGGACGTCAGCCAGAGTGTAAAGGTGATGTAACCTCTACCATGCTTCTTGGTTGTGCGATCGCAGAGACTACAGGTATTTACGGTTTCGTAACCGGTCTGCTTCTGATCTTTGTTGCACCTGGTACCTTCATGAAGTTCCTTGGATAATTAAGGACAAGTATCACAGGCGTTACCATTCACAGACCGCTGTTATGGAAGCTCCATAGAGACGGCACCAAAGCAGCTGGTTTCTATACTGGTAAGATACTGGAACGGTATGAATGGTAGCAGTTACAACAGGAGGTTAGAACATGCAGGTACAGGAACTTGTAGGAATTGTGCCGTGGACGTTTATCGCACAGATCTGCAATCTTTTTCTTCAAATGTATCTGATAAAAAGATTTTTGTTTAAGCCTGTCAATGAAATGCTTCAGAAGAGAAGAGCAATGGCAGATGCCGAAATCCAGGATGCTACAAAGGCGAAGGAAGAAGCTCTTGCCATGAAGACAGAGTATGAACAGAATATGCAGCAGGCCAAAGCAAAGGCCAGCGATATTGTCACAGAGGCACAGAGGACAGCTTCCCTCCAGAGTGAGGAGATCCTGAAAAGTGCAGCCCAGGAAGCCCGTGCTATGAAAGAGAAGGCTGAGAGCGACATTGCACAGGAGAAACGAAAAGCTGTCAATGAGGTGAAGAATGAGATCGGCGGCATGGCAATGGAGATTGCCGGCAAGGTGATCGAGCGTGAGATCAAAGAAGAGGATCACGCGAAACTGATCGACGAGTTTATTTCGAATGTAGGTGAGGCATCATGACGCAGATTGCCAGATTATATGGCAGCAGCATGTATGATCTTGCTGCTGAAGAACAGCTTACCGACACTGTGCTGGAGCAGATGCAGACAATCCGGCAGCTTTTCCGGGAGAATCCCGATTATGTGAAATTGTTGTCAGAGCCTTCGATCCCGAAGGAAGAGAGGACAAAACTTCTTGATACTGCATTTGGAACAGAAGCAGAACGGTATCTGGTGAATTTTCTGAAACTGCTGTGTGAGCGCGGAATCCTGGGAGAGTATTCCGGATGCTGTGAGGAATTTACACGGCGGTACAATGTGGACCATAACATTGCCACTGCAGTGGTGACCAGCGCGGTTGCACTGACAGATGAGCAGATGGCAGCGCTTAAGGACAAGCTGGAGAAGATAAGCGGTAAGACCGTTACCCTGACCCAGAAGACAGATCCTACAGTGCTTGCAGGTCTTAAAGTGGAACTGGAGGGCAGACAGCTGGACGGTACAGTAAAGAGCCGTCTGGATGATCTTTCCAGGAAATTAAACGAGCTTATAGTATAAGGATGGATAGAGAAAATGCAGCTTAAACCTGAAGAAATTTCAAAAGTCATCCGCAGTCAGATCAAATACTACGATAACGCTATCAAACAGAATGAGACCGGTACGGTTCTTATGGTTGGTGATGGTATTGCAAGAGCCAGCGGTCTTATCAACTGTATGGCAGGAGAGCTTCTTGAGTTTGAGGATGGAAGCTTCGGAATGGCGCAGAACCTGGAAGAAAACAGTGTTTCTATCGTTTTATTTGGTGATGATTCCGGTATTGGCGAAGGTCAGACCGTAAAGCGCACCGGAAAGGTGGTATCCGTTCCGGTTGGCGAGGCTATGATCGGGCGAGTTGTAAATGCCCTTGGACAGCCTATTGACGGTGCAGGACCTGTAGTGACAAGTGAATACAGGGCGATTGAGAGCCCGGCACCAGGTATCTGCGAGAGACAGGGCGTTAACCAGCCTCTGCAGACCGGTATTAAGGCAATTGACTCCATGGTTCCCATTGGAAGAGGTCAGCGTGAGCTGATTATCGGTGACCGTCAGACTGGTAAGACCACTCTGGCAGCAGATACTATTATCAATCAGAAGGGGAAGGACGTGATCTGTATCTATGTTGCAATTGGTCAGAAGCGTTCCACCGTATCTTCCCTAGTTGAGACTCTTACAAGAAATGGCGCTATGGATTATACCATCGTTGTAGCGGCTACTGCTTCAGAAGCCAGCCCGCTGCAGTACATTGCACCGTATTCCGGATGTGCAATGGGTGAATATTTTATGTATAAGGGAAAAGATGTACTTATCATTTACGATGATTTAAGTAAGCATGCGGTTGCTTATCGTGCACTTTCCCTGCTGATCCGTCGTCCACCGGGACGTGAGGCATATCCTGGAGATGTTTTCTATCTCCATTCCAGACTTCTGGAGCGTGCCGCAAGACTGGATGAGGCACACGGCGGCGGTTCCCTGACTGCACTTCCGATCATCGAGACACAGGCAGGAGACGTTTCCGCATATATTCCCACTAACGTTATTTCCATCACAGACGGACAGATTTTCCTGGAGACAGAGCTGTTCCATTCCGGTGTTATGCCGGCTGTAAACCCTGGTATTTCCGTATCACGAGTTGGTGGAAATGCACAGATCAAGGCAATGAAGAAGGTTGCCGGTACTTTGAAGCTGATTTATTCCCAGTATCGAGAGCTGCAGAGCTTTGCTCAGTTTGGATCTGATCTGGATGCAGATACAAAAGCCAGACTGGAGCAGGGAGCCCGTATTGTGGAGGTTCTGAAGCAGAACCAGAATGCGCCGGTTCCAGTTGAGAAGCAGGTAGCTATCCTTTATGCAGTAACCAAGGGAATCCTTTCCAGGGTTGCTACAGAGGATGTAAGAAGCTATGAAGCTGGTCTTTATACCTGGATCGACAGTGATGCACAGGGTGCTGCTGCAATGCAGGAAATCCGTTCCACAGGTGCATTATCTGCGGAGACAGAAGAGAAGCTGAAGGGCGCATTGGAACAGTATACTGAGAATTTTGTAAATACAAGACCTGAGAAATAAATTGTGACAAGGAGGACTTTTTATGGCTGCAAACATGAAAGCGGTAAAGCTGCGGATCAAAAGTGTGCAGAGCACTATGCAGATTACCAAGGCAATGGAACTTGTAGCATCCTCCAAACTGCGTAAAGCAAAAGAAAGGGCGGAAGTCTGCCGGCCTTATTTTGAGACCATGCATCAGACCCTTGTGGATATTGCCCGGGGGAATACAGATTTTTCCTCTGTATATGCCAGAGAATCCGGGAATGAGAAGCGCTGCTATGTGCTGATCGCCGGAGACCGTGGTCTGGCTGGCGGATATAACACCAACTTGTTTAAATGTCTGGAAGCAGCCTCTTTGAATCAGGATTTCCTGGTTCTTCCCATTGGGAAAAAGGCTGTGGAGTATTCGAAGCGAAATGGATTTGCCTGTGTTACAGAAAGCTTTGGTGAAATTGCCGATGTTTCTGTTGCAGACTGCTTTGAGATGGCGAATCTGCTCTGCGGGGAATTTAAGAAGGGAGAATTTGGACACATTGATCTTTGTTACACAAAGTTTGTTTCCATGCTTTCCCAGCAGCCATCGGCGATACCGGTGCTGCCTCTGAAGGACCTGACAGATGAACAGGATACAAAGAGCATCCGGAATCTGATTCTGTATGAGCCGGATGCGTCGGAAGTATTTGATGCCATCGTTCCAGAGTATCTGGCTGGTTTGATCTATGGTGCGGTTTGTGAGAGCGTAGCCAGTGAGCTGGCTGCAAGACGTACCGCCATGGAGGCTGCGACCAACAATGCCGAGGAAATGATCGAGAAGCTGAATCTGCATTACAACCGGGCACGTCAGGCAAGCATCACGCAGGAGATCACAGAGATTGTTGGAGGTGCGGAGGGTGTATGACCCATCGCATAGTATGTTATAAGGAGACTGCTAAATGAGCGAAAAACACATTGGCGAGGTGGTGCAGGTAATCGGACCGGTACTGGATATCCGGTTTGGTCATGACGAGCTGCCGGCACTTCTCAATGCCATCGAAATTGATCATGAAGGCACAAAGCTCACAGCAGAGGTTGCTCAGCAGATCGGGGATAATACGGTACGCTGTATCGCCATGAATTCCACCGATGGTCTGGTAAGAGGAACCAAGGCTGTAGATACTGGTGAACCCATCAAGGTTCCAGTTGGAGAAGAGTGCCTTGGACGAGTATTTAATCTTCTTGGTGATCCGGTAGATAATCTTCCGGCACCAGAGACGAAAGAGCACTGGGCAATCCACCGTCCGGCACCATCCTATGAGGAGCAGATGCCGGCAACTGAGATCCTGGAGACCGGTATCAAGGTTGTTGACCTGATCTGCCCTTATGCAAAAGGTGGTAAGATCGGTCTGTTCGGAGGTGCTGGTGTTGGCAAAACAGTTCTTATTATGGAGCTGATCCACAATGTTGCCACAGCACACGGCGGACTTTCCGTATTTACAGGTGTTGGAGAGCGTACCCGTGAGGGTAATGACCTTTACAATGAAATGAAGGAAAGCGGCGTTATCGACAAGACTGCACTAGTTTATGGTCAGATGAACGAGCCGCCGGGAGCACGTATGCGAGTTGGTCTTTCCGGACTGACTATGGCAGAGTATTTCCGTGATGTGAAGAATCAGGACGTGCTTCTTTTCATTGATAATATTTTCCGTTTTACACAGGCTGGCTCAGAGGTTTCCGCACTTCTTGGACGTATGCCTTCCGCTGTAGGTTATCAGCCAACTCTGGCTACTGAGATGGGTGCCCTTCAGGAGCGTATCACTTCTACCAGAAAGGGTTCCATCACATCTGTACAGGCTGTTTATGTACCTGCCGATGACCTTACAGACCCGGCTCCGGCTACTACATTTACCCATCTGGATGCGACCACCGTACTTTCCCGTGAGATCGCCAGCCAGGGTATTTATCCGGCAGTGGATCCGCTTGATTCCACCAGCCGTATCCTTTCCCCGGAGGTAGTTGGACAGGAGCATTATGAGATTGCACGTGCAGTACAGAGAGTTCTGCAGCGTTATAAAGAACTGCAGGATATTATTGCAATTATGGGTATGGATGAGCTTTCAGAAGAGGATAAGCTGACAGTAAGCCGCGCGCGTAAGGTGCAGCGATTCCTGTCACAGAGCTTCTCTGTTGCAGAGCAGTTTACAGGTATGCCGGGACAGTACGTTCCGCTGAAAGAGACTCTCCGTGGATTTAAGATGATCCTGGATGGCGAGTGCGACAGTATTCCAGAGAGCTGCTTCCTGTTTGCCGGAACTATTGACGATGTATTTGAGAAAGCAAAAAATAACCAGAATCAGTAAAGGAGGCTGCCTATGAGGACATTTCCCCTTAGAATCGGTACCCCCGACGGCCTGCTTTTTGAGGGAGAGGTGCAGCGCATTGTGTGCCGCAGCATTACCGGTGATCTGGCAATCCTGGCAGGACACTGCAACTTCTGTACCGCTCTTGGAATGGGCGAGGCCCATGTGATACTGGAGAATGGCACCAGCCGCAGTGCAGCCTGCATCGGCGGCATGCTCACCGTAATGGATGGCAATTGCAGTCTTCTTGCAACCACCTGGGAATGGCAGGAGGACATCGACGCCGACCGCGCTGGAAAAGCCAAAGAGCGTGCCCAGGAAAAGCTGGCCCAGGGTGGACTTTCCGATAAGGAATACAAGATCGTAGAAGCCAAGCTGCAGAGGGCGCTGGTGAGACTTAGTGTGAAAAGTTAAGGAATAATGAAAGAGGACAGTTTTGCCTGGAAAATGGTGTTTAAGGTGAGACTGTTCTTTTTATGTATAAAAGTTTGCGGACACCAATACATTGGTCTCTGTTACTGCGAAAAAAATCGTAAATTATCACCAATGATTTATTTTCGACTTTAAAACGTCAAATTCCCATCACATAAAAGCGTTGACATAAAAGTGTGGGCGCGTTACAATAAGATATCGGGAAAAATATGAAAAAGGGCTGGATATAACCGGTCCTTTTTATTACTTTCCAACAAAAACAAAGCCTGGAAGGTGCAGCTGCCAGGCACTATAAAATGAAAAAGAAAACAAGGGGGACGATTTGAAAGAACGAGAAACATTTGGATCACGGCTGGGATTTATCCTGGTCTCTGCAGGATGCGCCATTGGACTTGGAAACGTGTGGAAGTTTCCGTATATGGCGGGAAAATATGGTGGAGCGGCATTTATTCTGATTTACCTGGTATTTCTGGTTTTGTTGGGATTGCCAGTGCTGGTATGTGAATTTGCAGTAGGACGTGCAAGCCGTAAAAGTACGGCAAGAGCATTTCACGACCTGGAACCGGAGGGTGCCAACTTCCATAATTTCAGCTACATGAGCATGGTTTCCAACTATGTGCTGATGATGTTCTATACTATGGTTGCAGGATGGATGCTTTACTACTGTTACGCAATGGCAGCTGGCAAACTGGCCGGGAAAGATTCTGTACAGGTAGCAGATTATTTTACAGGACTTCAGGATTCAGCTGGTACAATGACTTTATGGATGATCATTGTAGTTGTTTTATCCTTCGGAGTGTGCTCTTTGGGAGTGCAGCGTGGCCTGGAGAAAATCACAAAAGTAATGATGATATGTCTTCTGGCCCTGATCGTAGTGCTTGCGGTTCATTCTCTTACGCTTGATGGAGCAATGGAGGGAGTGAAATTTTACCTGGTGCCGGATTTTGCCGCTATGGCCGAGATCGGAATCGGAAATGTGATCTTTGGGGCACTGTCGCAGACATTTTTTACATTAAGTATTGGTGCAGGCTCTATGACGATTTTCGGAAGCTATCTTGGAAAGGATAGATCCCTTCTGGGAGAATCTCTGCATATTACTTATGTCCTTTGCCTCCCTGTCTACTGTAATTGCGGTCTTTGAAAATATTATATCCTATTCAATGGACAGAAAAGGCTGGAGCCGTGGAAAAGCTGTTATAGTCAACATGGTGGCAATGATCCTTCTTTCTCTGCCGGCAGTATTTGGCTTCAACATTTTGTCAGGAATACAGCCGCTTGGAGCAGGAACGAACATCATGGATCTGGAAGATTTCATTGTATCCAATAATATTCTTCCACTGGGTTCTGTAGTATTTGTAATGTTCTGCGTGTCCAAATATGGCTGGGGCTGGAAGCGCTTTATTAAAGAGGCGGATACCGGAGAAGGGCTGAAATTCCCTGCAAACGTACAGAAATACATGCTGTATGTGATTCCGGCGATTGTAGTTGTGATTTACCTGAAAGGATATTATGATATGTTCAGCCCGAAGGGACCGGTTGTGCTGACCGTGTGGATGATTGTGAGTCTGCTGGTGCTGGGACTTGTAGGATGGATTATATTTGGAAAAAATAAGACGAAATAATAGAGAAATCTTAATAAGAAATAAGCAAAAGAGGAGTGACATAAAATGATAGCAGAAAAAATGAAACCATATGTAAAAAACAATTCTGCAATCCGTATGATGTTCGAGGAAGGCAATCGCCTTCGCGCGATTTACGGACCGGAAAATGTATTTGATTTCAGCCTTGGAAATCCAAGTGTACCCGCACCGGATTGTGTTCGTCAGGCCATCATTGATCTGGTAAATGAGGAAGAGCCGACAGTTCTCCATGGCTATATGAGCAATGCAGGATTCGAAGATGTTCGTCAGACAATTGCAGAGTCCCTGAACCGTCGATTTGGCACTTCTTTTGCAGCGAAAAATCTGATCATGACAGTTGGAGCAGCCAGTGGACTGAATGTGGCTTTTAAGACGATCCTGAATCCTGGGGAAGAAGTGATCGTTTTTGCACCTTATTTTCTGGAGTATGGTGCATATGTACGCAATTATGACGGCAACCTTGTGGAAATCTCACCGGATACTACCACATTCCAGCCGAATCTGAAGGAATTTGAGGAGAAAATCACACCAAAGACCCGTGCTGTCATTGTGAATACTCCTCACAATCCGACTGGAGTTGTTTATTCAGAAGAAATAATTAGGAAACTTGCGTCAATTCTGGAAGCGAAGCAGAAAGAATTTGGCACAGTGATTTACCTGATTTCTGATGAGCCATATAGAGAACTGGCCTATGACGGCGTACAGGTACCCTATCTGACAAAATATTATGCAAATACAATCGTAGGCTATTCCTACAGCAAATCCCTTTCTCTTCCAGGTGAGCGTATCGGTTATCTGGTTATTCCAGACGAGGCAGACGGAAGCGAGGAACTGATCGCAGCAGCAGCCATTGCTAATCGTACTATCGGCTGCGTAAATGCTCCATCCCTGATCCAAAAAGTAATCGCGAAATGCGTAGATGCAGAGGTAGATGTGGCAGCTTACGACAAGAACCGCCTTGCTCTTTACAATGGACTGAAAGAACTGGGATTTGAATGTATTAAGCCACAGGGAGCGTTCTATTTATTCGTGAAATCTCCAGTTACAGATGAAAAAGCCTTCTGCGAAGCTGGCAAAAAATACAATATCCTTATGGTGCCGGGAAGCTCCTTTGCCTGCCCTGGATATGTAAGACTGGCTTATTGTGTATCGTATGACACGATTATGAACTCTTTGCCCCAGTTTGGAAAATTAGCAGAAGAATTTGGGCTGAAAGCATGATTTCTGTGTACCGCGAAGCGTGTAGCAGTGAAGGTACTGAACAGTTACAATATGATATATAAAGTACGGTTAAAGATATGCTGTTAAAGCTTAAAGCCTGTTTGAAAAATCAGTAAATGGGAGGAAGTTATGTCCAGTTTATATATCGTAATTCCGGCATATAATGAATCGGAGAATATTGAGAAAACCATTGACCAGTGGTACCCAGTAGTGGAACGTCATAACGACGAGGGAAATTCCAGACTGGTGATTATTAACGATGGAAGTAAAGACAACACCTACGAACTTCTGCAGAAATGTGCCGCTACAAGACCCCTTCTTGTCCCACTGGATAAACCAAACGGCGGTCACGGTCCTACAGTACTTTATGGATATCGCTACGCCATCCGGCAGAAAGCCGATTATATTTTCCAGACTGATTCCGACGGTCAGACCAATCCAGACGAATTCGAGCCATTTTGGAACCAGAGGGGCCGGTATGATGCAATAATCGGCAGCCGCGCTGTACGTGGCGACGGAAAATCCAGAAAATTCGTAGAGAATGTTGTATGCTTTCTGCTGAGAATGATCTTCGGTGTAAAAGTTTCCGACGCCAATGCGCCGTACCGCCTGATGAAATCCAGCCTGGTAGCCAAATATATCGACAAACTCCCAGAAGATTTCAACATCCCCAACATTATGTTTACAACATACTTCGTCCATTACAAAGAGAAAGTTAAATTCATTGAAATCACCTTCAAACCCAGACAGGGCGGAACTAATTCCATTAATGTGAAGAAGATTGTGAAAATTGGCTGGAAGGCTGTGAAGGACTTCTATAAACTAAAAAAAGAATTGTAAGGGCTTGCCTTTCCAGTAACCAGCGATTTTGCAATGTATATTCGCAAGCCGCGCATTTTAGGAGCGGTTTTAGTGGAGGCGAGATCCATGACTTACGGAGACTTAGGCGCGAAGGCTTTTCTGAGCGTCTTAGTCTCCGTAAGTCATTAGCTTGCCGGAACACCTGGACGCGCGGCGGTGAATATACATTGTGAAATCGCGTCCGGAATAACGACCAACTCACTAAATCGCAATTATACAAAAGAGCAGATAAATCTTACTCAACCTAAGATCTATCTGCTCTATTTTCTTATAATCCCTTACGCATTTTTCTTAATAGAAGCTCTCTTACGATCACGGGAATCCAGAATCTTCTTACGGATACGAAGGCTGCTTGGAGTAACCTCCAGAAGCTCATCTGTATCGATAAACTCAATAGCCTGCTCCAAACTGAGAACTCTTGGCGGAGTCAGTTTCAGTGCCTCATCAGCAGAAGAGGAACGAGTATTGGTCAGATGCTTGGTCTTGCAGACATTCAGCTCGATATCCTCTGCCTTGCCATTCTGTCCGATAACCATACCACTGTAAACCTTTGCACCAGGTCCGATAAATAAAGTACCACGCTCCTGAGCTGCAAACAGACCATAAGTAACAGCCTCGCCGCCCTCGAAAGCAATCAGGGAACCCTGTTTACGATACTGGAAATCTCCCTTATATGGAGAATAGCCATCAAAAATAGTATTGATAATACCAGTTCCCTTTGTGGAAGTAAGGAAATTTCCTCGGAAACCAATCAGTCCACGGGAAGGAATGTGGAACTCAAGACGAACGGAACCGTCGCTTGCAGTGCTCATTCCCTGCAGTTCACCCTTACGCTCGCTGAGCATCTGGATAACGGTACCGGAAAATTCCTCCGGAACATCAATGTAGGCAATTTCCATTGGCTCTAATTTCTTGCCACGTTCATCAATTTTGTAAAGTACCTCTGGCTTGCTGACTGCAAATTCATATCCCTCACGTCTCATATTCTCAATAAGAACGGAAAGATGAAGCTCACCACGTCCGGAAACCTTAAAGCACTCAGTTGTCTCAGTGTCTTCTACGCGAAGGCTGACATCTGTGTTCAACTCTCTGTAAAGTCTGTCACGGAGATGACGGGAGGTGATGTATTTACCCTCCTGTCCTGCAAGCGGGCTGTCATTTACCAGGAAGTTCATGGCGATAGTCGGCTCAGAAATCTTCTGGAATGGAATTGCCTCCGGGTTATCTCCGCCGCAAAGGGTATCTCCGATATGAATTTCAGCAATACCGGAAATTGCAACAATTGATCCGATAGTTGCCTCTTTTACCTCAACTTTATTCAGACCGTCAAACTCATAAAGCTTGCTGATCTTAACCTTCTGTTTTTTGTCCGGATCGTGGTGGTTCAGAAGAGTAAGCTCCTGGTTTACGGCAATAGTGCCGCTCTCAACCTTACCAACGCCGATACGTCCAACATATTCGTTATAATCAATGGTACTGATCAGTACCTGTGTGTCTGCATCCGGGTCTCCCTCCGGAGCCGGAATGTATTTCAGAATAGCCTCAAACAGCGGCTCCATGTTCTCTGGTGTATCCTTCAGATCCAGAACAGCGTGTCCTGTTTTTGCAGATGCATAGAGGAATGGGCAGTCGAGCTGCTCATCGGAAGCACCAAGATCCATAAGAAGTTCCAGAACCTCGTCAACAACCTCGTCTGGCCTTGCTTCTGGACGGTCTATCTTATTAATGCAGACGATTACGTGCAGATCCAGCTCAAGAGCTTTTTTCAGAACGAATTTGGTCTGAGGCATAGCGCCTTCGAAAGCGTCAACCAGAAGGATAACGCCGTCTACCATTTTCAGTACACGCTCAACCTCGCCGCCGAAGTCAGCATGTCCTGGGGTATCGATAATGTTGATCTTTGTGTCTTTGTAATGAACTGCTGTGTTCTTGGAGAGAATTGTGATACCACGCTCTCTCTCAATATCGTTGGAGTCCATGACACGTTCCTGAACCTCCTGATTGGCACGGAAAACACCGCTCTGTTTCAGAAGCTGGTCTACCAGAGTGGTTTTACCATGGTCAACGTGGGCAATGATGGCTACGTTACGTACATCTTCGCGTTTCGTCTTCATAAAAATCGAAATCCTTTCTTTATCGGGCAGAGGGATTCTGCCTCTTTCTTTCCATATTAATGTAGTTTCTTCTTTATATTGTCCAAAACCTCAGTTTACCACATTTTTCGCGAATTACAAGGTGTTGAAAAAAAATTTTTGAATTTCTATGAAAAAAATATTTTAAATTTCTGGTTCTAAACAGGGTGATTTTCTCATAGATATTATAGACCAACAAGTAAGACAAGTATTATATGTCTGCAGAAAAAAGTGAAAATAAGGAAGGAGAACTACAACATGGCAGATAAAATTATTGAAAACAATCAGGTTTCCATCACGGGAAAAATCGTTACAGGTTTCACATTCAGCCACCAGGTTTACGGAGAAGGATTTTATACCATGGATCTTCTGGTAAAGAGGCTTAGCGATTCTGAAGACAGGATTCCGGTGATGGTATCTGAAAGGCTGGTGGACGTTACCCAGGATTACGTGGGACAGTATGTGGAAATTCACGGACAGTTCCGTTCCTATAACCGTCATGAAGAAAAACACAACCGGCTGGTGCTTTCCGCATTTGCACGGGAATTAAAATTTCTGGAAGAAGAGGATTCTCTGGCACCGGTAAACCAGATTTTCCTGGACGGATATATCTGTAAGCCGCCTGTTTACCGGAAAACACCGCTGGGAAGAGAGATTGCCGATCTGCTTCTTGCAGTGAACCGACCTTATGGAAAATCAGATTACATACCGTGTATTTGCTGGGGACGAAATGCCCGCTATGCTTCAGCCTTTGAAGTGGGTGGTCATGTACTGATCTGGGGCAGGATCCAAAGCAGGGAATACATGAAGCGCATCGGGGAAAATGAGACACAGAAGAGAATCGCTTATGAGGTATCGGTGAGCAAGCTGGAGTATGTGTAAACCAACCGAAGTGGCGGGAAATACGCCATGGTCTGCCAGTTACTTTATGGAAGGCAACCAGCCCGATTTTTCTCCAAGTTTCTTCTGCTTGCATTTCTGCTGGTTTTGCGGTAATATAAGCATATTAAAAATGGCGCAGTTTGCGGTTCTTATTTGCAAAGCGCGATATCTGGAATATAATGAACGGTATCATTTGCGGAGACGGCATTGCGAGGAATGTTATTGATCTATGGCAGACGGTAACATTATTTTTAACAATAAGAGGAATCAGTATGGAAAAAGAAATAACAGAAGTATATTGCGGAAATGGCAGAGGTAAGACCACACTGGCAATTGGTCAGGCACTGCGGGCATCTTCTCAGGGCAAAAGTGTGATCATCATTCAGTTCCTGAAAGGAAATGAACGGCGTGAGCTGGACTTTCTGGAAGAACTGGATCAGCTGGATATCAAGATCTTCCGCTTCGAAAAGATGGAGAGCTGTTACGACCAGTTGAATGAGGAAGAGCAGGCTGAAGAGGAGCGCAATATTCTCAATGGTTTAAATTTTGCCCGTAAAGTGATTGCTACACAGGAATGTGATTTCCTGGTACTGGATGAAATTCTGGGACTTCTGGATAAGCATATTGCTACTGTTGATATGGTTGTCGGGCTTTTGAAACAGAAGGACGAATCCATGCATTTGATACTTACGGGAAATCGGGTAGACCCTGGCATTTTGGATTATGTGGACAGTGTGACTACCATTACCACTCTTGGAAGAGAGCAGAACTCATGATAAGGATGAATAGGAGGAAATAATATGGCAATTTTCAAAGGTGCAGCCGTTGCAATTGTAACCCCGATGCATGAAGATGGAAAGGTAAATTATGAGAAACTGGAAGAACTTCTGGAATATCAGATTGCGAACAGCACAGATGCAATCGTTATCTGTGGCACTACAGGCGAGTCTTCTACATTGACACATGGAGAACATCTCCAGACCATCAAATTTGCAATTGACAAGGTAGCTGGAAGAGTTCCTGTTATTGCAGGTACCGGTTCTAATTGCACAGAGACTGCAGTTATGATGTCTCAGGAAGCTGCTTCTTATGGCGCTGATGCACTTCTGATTGTGACTCCATATTACAACAAGGCAAGCCAGAAGGGTCTTATCCGTCATTATACAGAGATTGCCAATTCTGTACCGGAAACTCCGATCATCATGTATAATGTGCCAAGTCGTACAGGTTGCAATATCCAGCCTGCTACAGCAGTTGCTCTTGCGAAGAATGTGAAGAACATTGTGGGAATCAAGGCTGCAAGCGGAGATCTTTCCCAGATTGCCAAGATGATGTCCATGGCTGACGGAGCTCTTGAGCTCTATTCCGGAAATGATGACCAGGTACTTCCGATCCTTTCCCTTGGCGGACTTGGAGTAATCTCTGTTTTATCCAATGTTGCTCCGAAGAATACACATGACATGGTTATGAAATTTATGGAGGGAGACCTTGCTGGTGCTGCCAGACTTCAGCTTGAGGCTGTTCCGCTTATCAATGCACTGTTCTGCGAGGTAAACCCGATTCCGGTTAAGACTGCCCTGAACCTGATGGGCTGGAAAGTGGGACCGACTCGTATGCCTCTTTGTGAGATGGAGCCGGAGAATGAGGAGAGACTGAAAAAAGCTCTTGCTGATTATGGAATTAAGCTTGCATAAATAATGTTGAAATCCCGGACAGAGCCTGTCAGCTCTGGTGTGCGGCAGCATATTGTCTGACAGCGGCTGACGGGATTTCTTTGTAATATGTAAGCAGAGAAAAACAGAGCGCGTATATTGTTGAAATAATTTTTACAAGCTCGTTAATTTACAGTAAGAAAGGAAAAAATAAAATGGTTAAAATTATCATGCACGGATGTAACGGTCATATGGGACAGGTTATTTCCAATATTGTTGAGAAAGATGCAAATGCCCAGATCGTAGCAGGAATCGACATTGCAGACCAGGGGAAAAACAGCTATCCGGTATTCACAAACATTGACGATTGCCAGGTGGAAGCAGATGCTGTTATCGATTTTTCCTCCCCGAAGGCTTTTGATAAGCTGATGGACTACTGCGAGAAGAGAAATATGCCGGTAGTTCTTTGCACCACAGGTTTAAGTGAAGAGCAGCTTGCAAGAGTAGAGGAGAGTGCAAAAAAGATCGCCGTTCTGAAATCTGCCAACATGTCCCTTGGAATCAATACTCTTTTGAAACTGGTTCAGGATGCAGCTAAGGTTTTGGCAGCAGCTGGTTTTGACATGGAGATTGTAGAGAAGCACCATAACCTGAAAGTGGATGCACCAAGCGGAACAGCTCTTGCCCTTGCAGATAGTCTGAACGAGGCAATGGACAACCAGTATCATTACGTATATGACCGCAGCCAGAGAAGAGAGAAACGTGACGCTAAGGAGATCGGTATTTCCGCAGTTCGCGGAGGCTCTATTGTCGGCGAGCATGAAGTGATTTTTGCCGGACCGGATGAAGTGATCGAATTTAAGCACACAGCATACTCTAAGGCTGTATTTGGCAAGGGTGCTGTAGAAGCAGCGAAATATCTTGCCGGAAAACCAGCTGGAAGATATGATATGAGCAACGTGATCGAAGGTTAACAGAAATATACAAAAATTGTAAAATGCATACAAAATAATTGTTGAATTTATGGATTTACAGATAGCAATGTGTTTGCTATAATTCCATCATAAGTTGCAACGGAGCAAACTACTTAGAGAGTTTGCTCCGTTTTTTGCGTTTATGGTATGGCAGGTCAGAGTATTTGCTGATAAAGCATTTTTGCACTTGTTTCCATAACGTACCGAAACTTCATAAGAGAGAAATGCAATATCGCATTTCTGCCATGCAGAAAGGGCTGCCACAGGGCGGTCCTTTTTGCGTTAGTAAAGCTGGAAATCGGGATAGCATAACTGCGCAGGCTGTTATTGTCCACTTTGGAAACGATAACAGAAGACTATCTGTACCGGTGAGAGTCAGAGAGGAGAAATTATTATGAGAAAAACAGCAAAAGCAATGGCACTTCTTACAGCAGCTTCTATGATTATGACAGCTTTTACCCCGGTTTACGCAGAGAGTACAGATACAGAGGACACGGCAGCAGTTGACTGGGAAAACGGTGAAAATATTAAAGCAATTAAGGAGAAAGGTGTGATCACCGTCGCAACCGGAACTTATGTACCATTTGAATACAGAGATGATGACGACAATATTGTAGGTTTTGATATTGACCTGGCACAGTACATTGCAGACAAGCTTGGAGTTGATATGGAAGTGACAGATATGGAATTCCAGTCTATTGTTCCTTCTATCCAGAATGGGGAGTATGATTTTTCCATTGCAGCAATGTATAAGACAGACGAAAGATGCGAGGTTGTGGATATGTCCAAATCCTACTGCGACAGTGGTATGATCCTTGCCGTGAAAGAAGATTCAGAGTATGCAGATACCGTTAAGAGTCTGGCTGACTGCGATGGTCTGAAGGTTGCCGTAAAAGAGGGGGCAACTTCTTATAACGTAGCACAGAGCTTCCTGGATGAGAATCCGGATGTTTCCTATGAGATTGTTCAGTACAAGGATACAGTAGGATGCGTATCTGACCTTTTGGCAGGCCGTGTGGATGTTGTGGTAAACGATCTTCTGAACCAGAAGATTCTTTCCCAGGAATATGAAGGTGCCAAGATCGTGTGTGATCCATTTACCCATGCAGAGAACGCCATCGCCGTACAGAAGGGAAAAGATGATCTGCTTGCATTTATCAATGAATGTATTGACGAGTATTATGCAGACGGCACTTATGATACACTCTGGACAAAATGGATCGATGCTTCCGGCGAGGGAGAAGAAGCAGCTGCAGCAGAAGATGCGGAAACCGCTGAATAAAGCATAATAGTGAAAGGACTGAACAGTTACAATAAAACACAGATATATTTCTATGCAGAAAACGCGTTACTGGTCACGGAGTGAACAGTAATACCGGAAGAGTAAGGAAGAAAGGATAAACCGGCTATAATTACTGGCCACAGGGGAAATAGTATGGTAACATTGAAATGGTCACTTGTATTTGATAAAATGACATCACTGCTCCAGGGATGCGCAGTGACGATGGAAATATCGGTTCTCACACTTATTTTTGGTACGATTCTGGGTGTTGTGCTTGCGTTGATGAGGGACAGCCACATAAAAGTGGTATCCAGACTGGCACAGCTGTACATCTGGATCTGGAGAGGAACCCCGCTGATGGTGCAGGCATTTCTGATCTATTTCGGTTTGCCAAACCTGGGCATTACTTTCAGCGCTATGACAGCAGGTGTGCTTTCCATGTCTTTAAATACAGGCGCATACATTGCAGAAATTGTCCGTTCCGGTATCCATGCTATTGACCCGGGGCAGAGAGAAGCAGCCAAAGCACTTGGAATGCCCTGGCATCTGGAAATGCTTCGAATTGTGGCACCACAGGCAACCAAGATCTGCATTCTTCCTCTTGTAAACCAGTTTATTGCCACCATCAAAAATACCTCTATTTTGTCCGCCATCACTTTGACAGAGCTGACAAGAGAGGGAACCCTGATCGCTTATAATTCTTTCCATTATTTTGAGCCGTACATAGCTGTTGCGGTATTATATCTGATCCTGACAACTATATTTACCCAGATTGCAGGAGTTTTGGAAAGGAGGATGGCATAAATGGCAGAAGATGTTATTTTAAGTGTAAAAAATATCAGCAAAAGCTTTGGGGATCTTCAGGTGCTGAAGGAAATCGGTTTTGACATACATAAAGGGGAAAAGATTGCAATCCTTGGTCCCAGCGGTTCTGGTAAATCCACAATTCTCCGGTGTATCAACCAGCTGGAAACCTACGACAGCGGCGAAATCAATTATATGGGAAAACCTGTGAATTCCGGTCAGGCACTGCATGAGCTGCGGCAGCATATTGGAATGGTTTTCCAGAGATTTAACGTTTTTACCCATATGAGTGTGCTGCAGAATGTGATCGAGGCACCGGTCCATGTGAAAAAAGTCCCCAAACAGGAGGCAATTGTAAAGGCAAAAGATTTGCTGAAAATGGTTGGGCTGGAAGGCAGGGAAGAGGCAATGGCAAAGAATCTTTCCGGCGGCCAGCAGCAGAGGGTTGCGATCGCAAGAGCAATGGCTATGAATCCGGAAGTGATCCTTTTTGATGAGCCTACCAGCGCACTGGATCCGGAACTGGTTGGAGAGGTTTTAAGTGTTATCCGTAAAGTAGCAGCAGAAGGAGTATCCATGGTTATCGTCACCCATGAGATGAATTTTGCCAGAGAAGTAGCGGATCGGATTTTGTTTATGGAAGATGGCGTGATCGTGGAGGATGCGCCTCCGGAAGAGTTTTTTGAGCATCCGAAGAATGATCGTATTCGTCAGTTTATCAGGAAAGTTGAGGAAAGGTAATTCGGGATGGACTACATAATCAAAGATGGCTGGATCGTAAATGGGAAAAAGGAAAAGCCATTTCATGGAGATCTTGTAATAGAAAATGGGAAAATTGCGGAAGTGGGAACTCATGTGGAGATTCCAGCTGATTTTCCAAAAGAGCGTGTTCTGAATGCAGCCGGTGGTTATATAACCCCCGGCTTCCTTGACATTCACAGACACGGAGACTGGCAGGCCTTTGGAAACGGGGATGATGAGCTTTTGAACCGGCAGGGACTGACGACTGTGGTGAATGGAAACTGTGGGCTTTCGGTGGCTCCGGCCGGGGAGAAATTTGGGAAAGAGATTGCCGGATTTCTCAGCAGTGTGACTGGGGATTTTCGTTGGGGAAAAGATGAAAATACAGATGATACCGAAGGTGTACTTTCCTCAAAAAAGAAAGAGGAGTCTTGCGGAATTTCAGCGGAAGAAAGCGAGATAGACGCTTTTGGGATTATGTCAACCATGTTTGCCTACATGTCAGCTCTTGGAAAAGAAAAGCGCAGTGTCAACACTGGAATGCTTGCAGGAAATGGAACCATCCGCGCCAGTGTAAAAGGCTATGCTTCCGGGAAGCTTTCCAACGAAGAATTACATCAGGTGTGGAAGGCTGTGGAGGAAGCTCTGTCAGCAGGAGTGCTTGGAATCAGCCTTGGAATTGCCTATGCCCCGGAATTTGAATATGACAGAGATGGGCTTGTGGAAGCACTGCAGCCCTTGAAGGGGACGGACATTCCCATTACCACCCATATCCGAAATGAAGGAGATGGAATCCTGCTGGCTCTGCAGGAAGTGATTTCTGTGGCGGAAGAGCTGCAGATTCCCTTGCATGTGAGCCATATGAAATGCATCGGACGGAAAAACTGGAAGGAGACTCCGGTGAAGATCCTGAAACTGTTTGACCAGGCAGCAGAGCGGGGGGGGAAGGTGGATTTTGACCTGTATCCCTATCTGACTGGTTCCACCCAGCTGGTACATCTTCTTCCGCCACAGTTTCAGGAGGGCGGTATCGATGCAATCTGTGCAAGGCTGGCAGATCCGTCTTGCAGGAAAGAGATTACGAAGGTGCTGAAGCAGCCTTCCGATATTTTTGAGAACATTGTGGAGCTGGCTGGCTTTGACATGATCTATGCCAGCACTTTACATACGGAGAAATTCGGCAGCTTTGCAGGACAGTCTATTGCAAAAATCGCAGAACAGTTTGGACAGGATCCTTATGATACCCTGTATGACATCCTCCTGGCAGAGCGCTGTCAGGTTACCATGCTGGATACCATTGCCTCAGAAGAGGACATGCTGTATTTTCTGAAAGACAGCCGGGCAAATCTGATTTCAGATGCGATCTATCCCGCAGGGGGCAAATATCACCCCAGAGTTTATGGGGCTTTTCCAAAGTTGCTCACCGACTATGTGCGTGATAAAAAGGTCTTTTCCATAGAAGATGCTGTATATAAAATGACAGCAAAACCGGCGCATGTTCTGGGGCTCCCTCTGGGAACTCTGGAAAAAGGAATGCCCGCAGATATCAATGTATTTCATCTGGACCAGTTAAGCGTTCACGCAGATTTCCAGAATCCAAACCAGTACTGTACAGGATTTGATTATGTGCTGGTGGGCGGTGAGATCGCGGTGGAACAGGATGTGTGGAGAAATTCCAAAAGCGGCAGGATCGTGCGGAAACAACAGTGATAAGCGAAGAAGGGAAATGTCCGGATTGACGGATTTTTAAATTGTAAATTTCTTCCAGAATAGTTTCTTTCTCATCTGTACATATTAGGAGCATACAGCAATGTTTACTGTTCGCAGGCTGAGTTCCGCCAGGCGGAACGGTCATTTTCGCGAAAGTGGACAGTAACGTGTTTTCAGCTGAAAATAAGAAAAGGAGACAGATGAGATGAAAAAAATGAAACGAATGCTCATAGGTACTTTGCTGGTATTTACATTATGTATGCTTACAGCCTGTGGAAATGACAATAACAATGCAGCGGATGAGGTTCAAAATAATGCAAATGAGGATGCCATTGATAAGGATAACGTGGAGGATGGAACTGCAGAGGATGAAAAGTTGGATGACGCGGGCGACAGCGTAAATAATGGTGCAGACGGAGCTGGAACTGCTGATACCGCAGTACCAGATGATGCAGGCACTGCTGGAGATGCAGATGTTCCCGGTGATAATGTGACAGACAATAACAATTCCGTTTCCGGTGCCCTTGGCGAAGGTGTAGAAGAATTAGGCGATGGAGTAGCTGACGGTGTCCGTGATGTTGGTGAAGGTGTGGGCAACGCAGTAGAAGGTGTTGGAGATGCTGTGGATAATGCGGCGAATGGAAGATAATAAAAAATAGAGGTAAAATGAAAAGGTGTTGAATGAAGAGAGGTGTTTCATTCAACGCCTTTTTGTGATATGATTTCAATAAATTTGTGAGCAAAATACAGGATAGCTACAACTTAATTACAAATGCAAGAAAAGGAGGATCATCATGAAATTTCGTCCATGCATAGATATACATAATGGAAAGGTAAAGCAGATCGTAGGAGGAAGCCTGAAGGATGCGGGAAACCAGGCACAGGAGAATTTTGTGTCAGAGCAGGATGCAGCTTTTTATGCTTCCTTATATAAAGAAAAAGGTCTGAAGGGAGGACATATTATCCTTCTGAACAGTGCGGATTCTGAATACTTCCAGGCTACGAAAGCCCAGGCCATGCTGGCCCTTGGCGCGTATCCAGGAGGTCTTCAGATCGGAGGCGGTGTAAACCCGGACAATGCGGCAGATTATCTTGCTGCCGGAGCCAGTCATGTGATCGTCACCTCCTATGTGTTCCGTAACGGCCATATTTCCTGGAAAAATCTGGAGAAGATGGTAGATGCAGTTGGAAAAGAACACCTTGTCCTTGATCTCAGCTGTCGTAAAAAAGAGGATGCATACTATGTAGTCACAGACCGCTGGCAGAAATTTACAGAGGAGAAGGTAACTCTGGAACTGATGGAAAAGCTGGGTGCCTATTGCGATGAATTTCTCATCCATGCAGTGGATGTGGAAGGCAAGGCAAAAGGTATAGAAGTTTCCCTGGCGAAGCTTCTGGGAAAATATGAAGGTCATCCTGTGACCTACGCCGGCGGTGTTGGAAGCGTGGAGGATATCCAGCTCCTGAAACAGGCAGCAGGAGGAAAAGTGGATGTGACGGTAGGAAGCGCCCTGGATCTGTTCGGTGGCACCATACCATTTGAAAAATTGATAGGTAATTTATAAATGTGAAAAAATTCGTAATTTTTTCAGAAAATGATGTTAATTTTTAGAGTAATGTGTTATAATATACCCATCAAACAGCAAAGGGGATGGAAGCATGAAATTCATTATCAGCGGAAAGAACATCACAGTGACAGACGGGCTTCGTACAGCAGTAGAGGATAAGCTCGGTAAACTGGAAAGGTATTTCACTCCTGACACTGAAGTTGTCGTAACTCTTAGTGTAGAAAAAGAAAGACAGAAAATCGAGGTGACGATCCCGGTTAAGGGCAACATCATCCGTTCCGAGCAGGTCAGCAACGATATGTATGTATCAATCGACCTTGTAGAGGAAGTAATTGAACGTCAGCTCAGGAAATACAAGAACAAGATCGTAGATAAGCAGCAGTCAGCTGCCAACTTCCAGAAAGCATATCTGGACAAGGATTATGAAGAGGACGAAGAGGTTAAGATCATTCGTACCAAGAAATTCGATATCAAGCCTATGTATCCAGAAGATGCATGTGTCCAGATGGAACTTCTTGGACATAATTTCTTCGTATTCTGCAATGCAGAGACTGATCAGGTGAATGTAGTTTACAAGCGTAAGGGGAATACCTACGGACTGATTGAGCCAGAGGATTAATAGAGATATATCTGTTTGAAAAATAAAACAGGTGAATAGGAAGGGCATGTGAAAAAACGAAAGTTTTTTCACATGCCCTTGTTTTTTTGCGTGTGTCCAGCAAAGCTGGACTACACTTGCCGGTGTAAGTCCGGTCACGGTAATCGCCAGTGAGCCGTGTAGTTAAACTCGGTGCGTTGTAGTAATACAGGGTGCTAAGCGAGTGGATAAAGTAACCTTGAAAAAGGTGCGAGCAATCATGCAGACCGTAACATAAAGTGAATTCTGCCGTATCGTTAAAAAGGTCTCGAAAGAGAGAAAAGGGAAGTTGAGCCTTGGCAAAATAGGCGAAAACCATGGAACGTGTGGAGAAACTGGAAAACAGCACGGAAGAATCCCTCGGTATAGAGGAAACGGTATGTATGAAAAGTGTAGTTCGGAACTGGAGAGACCCTACCCATCACCAAATGGTAAAGAGAAAGCGTATAAGCTTGGCGAAATCGTATTTCTGATGGAAGGGAGTCGGAGGGGAACATAGTACCGATAATGACTGTGCAAGAAAACGCAGTTTATGGGAAGGTTCCCTACTTCATTCATGTTTGTAGAGAGGGTAAGAGTGAGAGAATGTCATGCAGACTAATAACTCCAAAGAAAAAGTTCGACAACTTCAAAACAAACTATATCTGACAGCCAAGAAGTGTGACAGCCGAAGATTTCATGCACTTTACGATAAGGTATATCGAGATGATGTACTCTTTGAGGCATGGAAACGGGTAAAAGCTAACAAAGGTTCCAGTGGTGTGGATGGTGTCAAAATCGAGGATGTTGAAGCGATGGGAATTGAAAAATACCTATCAGAAATCAAATCAGAACTGATGAATGGAAAGTATAAACCATCTCCGGTAAAGCGAGTTATGATACCAAAACCAGACGGAAGTGAAAGACCTCTTGGAATACCAACGGTCAAGGACAGAATTGTGCAAATGGCTACAAAGATAGCAATAGAGCCAGTATTCGAAGCTGACTTTAGAGAATGTTCCTATGGATTCCGACCGAAAAGAAGTGCGAAACAAGCACTGGAAGTAGTAAGGAAAGCGTGTAACAACAAGGGCTATTATGTAGTAGACGCAGACATTGAAAAGTTTTTTGACAATGTAAACCAAGGAAAGTTGATGAAGCTGGTAGAGCAGAGAATATCAGACCGTAGGATATTGAAGCTGATAAAACAAGACAGATCGTTACTGGCTAGTTCATAAAAACTATTTTCGGACAGAAACATTGCTTGGAAAGATGAGGGTTGAAATTGCCAGTTTTGAAAAGTGGTATGCCAATCAGGACTGGTATCACAAAGTCAATGGGGAAGCACCGGGAAAAGAGTTGAGGCTCAGATCTTATTCCCCAAAAGAAATACAGGAAATGCTGGGGACGGACAACGCAACGGTATATGAGATATTGAAGAAAAACAATATTGAGACAATTACAGTGAATGAAAGAATGCGAGTGCCGACGGATGCTTTCTGGGACTGGTATCACAGCCAGTCCAGATACCGTACACAGGAAGATCGTAAGAAAGATGCAGCTGCAGAGGCAGCCAGTCTAAGTATGCCGGAAATGGCCCGGCTGCTTGACGTTCCACGAAGTACCGTATATGGAATCCTGAGCAGTAAAAAATATGCCCCATTGCTGGACGTCATTGTAATTGCCGGACGGAGAAGGGTGACAAGGGAGAGCTTTGAGCGATTCTTGCAGGCACAGGATACCTATGAGCTGTTTAATTTTGAATATGAAGAATTGGAACTGGAAGAAAAACGGGAATATGAGAATTATAAGCGAAGATGCCTTGCAGAAGCAGATCACAGCCAGGAGAAAAAACGTCTGGAGTATCTGACAGTGCCGGAAGCGGCAGAACTGGCAGGAGTGGAGCCTGCAACTATCGCTTTTTGGTATACAACAGGAAAAATACCGATTCGGAAAACAGGAAAGATTATTCGTATTCCAAGAGAAGCGTTTAGACAGTGGTTATTGAAGCGGAAGGAAAAGGGGGTGGTATAGCATGGCTTCGATACAGAAGAAAAATAACAAATATTGTGTTGTATATTACTGTAAAGATATAGAGGGAAAACGGAAACAGAAATGGGAAACGTATGATACGAAGAACGAAGCTAAAATAAGAAAAGCAGAAATCGAACTGAAAGAAAAAAAGGCGGTATTATCGTATCGAACTGTAAGACGTTGCAGGATCTGATAAATGAGTATGTCGAACTGTATGGAAAAGACAGGTGGGCATTGTCTACCTATGACGGGAATATGTCATTGCTGAAGAATTATATATTGCCTATCATTGGGAAAACTCCACTGACGGATATCAATACCAGATTTCTAGAGATTTACTATAAGACGCTGACAAAGACGCCATCCGTTCCAGACTTGAACGGAAATATCAGAAGCGAGTTCGTATCTACCAGTGTAATCCGTGATGTACATAAGCTGCTGAAGAGTTGTTTTAATCAGGCTGTGAAGTGGGATATCATGGAGAAGAATCCAGCATTTAAAGCGACGGTACCAAAGCATAAATCAGAGAAACGGGTAATATGGGATGCAGAGACCTTTGCATATGCTCTGGATGTGTGTGAAAATGAGTGCCTAAAATTGTGTATGAACCTTGCCTTTGCCGGTTCTCTTCGAATAGGAGAACTACTGGGGCTTACCTGGGACTGCGTAGATATATCAGAAGAAGCGATCAAAGAAAACCGGGCGTATCTTTATGTAAATAAGGAAGTACAGAGAGTCAGCAAAAAAGCGTTAGAGGAATTAGACCAGAAAGATGTGATCGTCATATTTCCAGAGGAGCGGAAAACGAATAAGACGGTACGCATTATGAAAACACCAAAAACAGAAAGCAGCGTGCGGAAAGTGTTTTTACCCAGGAGCGTAGCTGAAGAACTGATTGCATGGAAAGCACAGCAGGAGGAGATAAAGGATATTTTGCAGGAAGAATACCAGGACTATGGCCTTATCCTTGCTACTGAATATGGACTTCCAAGGGGCGGTGCGTATATCAGAGATTCCCTGAATAAGCTGATCAAACAACATGATTTACCACAGATTGTGTTTCACAGTTTCCGGTATATGAGTGTTACCTATAAGCTTAAGCTGAACGGCGGTGATATAAAGGCGGTACAGGGAGATTCTGGTCATGCACAGGCAGATATGGTTACAGAAGTATATTCGCATATTATAGATGAAGACAGACGGCGCAATGCGACACTGTTGGAAGATTCCTTTTATAACAGGAAGAATCTGAATCCGCAGATCCATGATACAGAAAAGAGGACGATGATGGAAGTTCCAGAAGGAGTGGACGCAGAGTTACTTGCAAAAGTTCTCAGCAATCCGGAAATGGCTGTGTTGCTGACATCATTAGCAAAATCAATGCAAGGGGAACATAATTAGGATAAAAGCAGACCGATGGAGAGCAAAATCTCTGCCGGTTTTATTTATGAGATCAAATCAGAGCATGTGAGAAAAAAGAGGTAAAATAGTGGTCAAAGCATCTTGCGTAAATGGCGGTATCTGATGTATAATTTAGAAGAAATCTGACAAAGAAAATAGTGTATCACACATTTCACTTCCCGCTTTTAAATGGGCAGGATAGTTGGATTTTATGATTTGAAAAATTATAGATGGAGTTGGCGCTTTATATTAGAAGCGTACAATCATTTTCTCAGAAAATGTAAAAATCTGGAATAATTTTCAATGATCTTATATGAACAGAAATAGTCCGGGAAGGCGCTTTTTTACTGGACTTATAAATGAATAGGTTGTCTCTGTTGGACTAGTCTGAACCTGCATAAAAGTTGCTCCTAAGCGAGGGGTCGGAGGTTCAAATCCTCTTGGCGACGGGCTTCAAAGCGTTCGAAAATGTTAGCTGGATTAGCTGACAACGAACGCTTTTCTTATTTTCTAATCACGTTCGTGACATGATTTTCCATTCAAAATGATCAATTTCCAGCTAACGCAATCCGATTTTTGTTAGCTGACAGCTAATCAAAATTACCGTTTT
>NZ_JBCOME010000027.1:0-58545 GCF_040924365.1 Ruminococcus sp. 1001136sp1_2201st1_G3_2201SCRN_220225
GGCAGGGGTGGAAGTGCAGTAATGCACGGAGCTGACTGTTACTAATAGGGTGAGGGCTTGACCAAGAAATGAGAAAGGCAGTTATAAAGTGGCTACCAGACTCACGCAGAGGTAAAATGATTCCATTAGGATGTAACATGTATGTAGTTTTGAAGGTACAGAACCTTTCAAAGAGACGTGACTAGTAATAGTCACTTTTCTTCATAAAATAGGGGATTGGTCAAATGGTATGATAGGGGTCTCCAAAACCTTTGGTGGGAGTTCGATTCTCTCATCCCCTGCTCTCTTGATCGCCGGAAGCCTTGATTTTACTGGGTTTCCGGCATTTTCTATTTCGTGGAATTTTCTAACGATGTCACCTATGATGTCAACTAGGAATGATTCCTAGTTTTTAAAAAGATATGACCTGTTTGACTTGTTCTTAATTCATTTCTATTGATTTATTGATAAAATAGTAGAATCATGTGTAGAATATATTATATTCTACTTGAGAAGTGATAATTTCAGCTGACTTACGTTTGCTGCTAAGAAGATTATAACGTAAATGGTCTGATTGCTTGTGGATAGTTCTGTGAATCATATTTGTTTTATAAAAATAATAAATAGGTTATTAACCTTAAAAATTTTGGCTGTGCAGAAAAGAGGGAATCACCCCTCTTTTCGATACCTTGAAACTGCCAGAATCAGACACACAAACACAACTGCAAACAGCACCTCGATTCCCATATCAAGATGTACCTTTCCAAGAAGCTCCGGTGTCAGGGAATGATGCCGGCTTAGAATTTCATTTACCTGTTCATACCAGTACACTGGCAGAAACTTGGCGACTTTCAGAACAGATTTGTCCATTATGTTCATAGGGACGAAGACACCACAGAGAAAGCACATGGAAAGAGAAACAATATTGGCTACGCCGCTTAAAATATTGCTGTTGGGAATAAACATTCCAATCAGGTAAGAGAGTGACAGTGAAACTACTAACATAAGCAATGTATTTGCAATATAATAGCCACAAAGTTCAGACTTCAAAAAGGTATTTCCATACATCAGCACCACTCCCAGGATTCCAAGAAGCCACAGAATGGCACCGATCACTCCCATTGCCAGCAATCCCTGGAGGGACTGACGCCTCACTGAAATAGCAGAGGCTTCCATCCGTTTCTGGATATCTCCCTTTTTGAAGGCCATAAGAATATATCCCATGGTATAGCAAAGAGCTCCCAGAAAAAGATAAGGAATATAACGAAAATAATAAGTGTAAGGAACCAGATCACTGCTTGCAGAATCAGAGGAAATCTTGGTGACCGGTTTATGAACTTCGGTTTTTACTGCCTGAACGGCTTCCTCCTGGGAAAAACCGGCAGCAACATAAGTCCGGATGGTACTGATATAACTGCTGATCTGCTGGTCAACATAATAGGAGCTGTAGGATCCTGGAACCTTGGTGACCTTCAGTGGCTGATTTCCTTGAATGCAAGCCTCGTAAAAGTCATCAGGAATCTGCACAATATACTCCACATTACGGTAAAAGAGATTTTCCTGAAGTACTTCCGGATTATTTTTCATAGGAATTACATTGTGAATCGTGTTAAGATAATCCACAAATCCCTGAGCCAGAACGCCTTGATCTTCCTTTACCACTCCAATATCAATGCTGGTATTTGCATAAAGGCTGTCTTCACTTTTTCCAGCGGCCATCTGCATGACAAGAGCCACAGAAAAGAAAATACCAAGATATATAATGACCAGCGTCACATTCTGTCTTAAAATTTTCATGTAACATTTAAATACTATCATAGCTTTCCCTCCGGATCAGTAAAAATGAAGCAGTCACTAATATTATGCTCATCACTGCAAGAGTGAACAGGTTGCGGTAATAGCGGCTCATATCGTCATACACATTGATGCAGTAAAAAGCATCAGAAATAAGTGCTGCCGGATTGATCCGGTTAATAACAGGCATATTTTTTTCTACCAGATCCTTCATGGTATTGTTCATAAGTCCTGATAAAAAGCTGCAGACCATGGAAAAACCAAGAATAATACCAATCTTTCCCCCTTCTTTCATTTTTCCAAGACTACCTACAAAAATTCCAATAGAAACCCCGATCAGGGATCCGAAAAAAGAAATAAGCAGCATGGATCCGATTTTTCCCTGAAAATCCAGCTTTAAAATATAGCGAAGATAGATCAGCAACACGATCACATCGAAATAGCCAAGCAAAAAAGAAGCAATCTGCTCTGAAAGAATCAGCTTCAGTTTATGCGTTGGAGTAACGCAGCGTCGTGCGGCAAGTGCTGTGAGATTGGCTTGAAGAGTTATGGCAGAGCCAAATCCGATAAAACAGCCATAGAGGCAGGTCATTGCAATCAATGCATAGAAAAACTGTGCACTTCCGTTAATAGTCTGTCCGCCAAGTGAAACTTCAGTAAGTGTTTCCTGTTGATTTAGCATCTGCCGTATTCCGTCCCACAGACCGGATGGATGTGTGCGGACTATAGTGCGGATGGTGCTTTTTCCGGTTTCGTAGCCGGACAAAATGGACTGAAGGATGCTCTGGGGGATTCCGTTGGAAGCTACTGTAAGAGAAGAGGAGCTTCCCACCTGATAGATACCGGAAATTTCTTCATTTTCCAGCTTGGTAAGTGCAGCTGATTCAGATAATTCCTGAGCAGCAATCAGATGATTTCCGTTGTTTTCAATTTGATCCAGAAACATAAGAAACAACGTATCAGCGCCTTCCTCTTTTACGATTCCAACCTGTACAGTCTCGAAATCAGCATCATCAATATTTCCAAAAGCAAAATAGAACATAGTTCCAAGAAGAATTGGAAAAATAAGCGGCCAGAAAGTGGTGGCAAAATTTTTCAGCTTTACAAGAAGATTATATTTGATCAAATGCAGCATGGCAGTCCTCCTTAATCTCGCAGCTGTTTCCCTGTGATTTCTAGGAATACGTCATTTAAAGTAGGTAGCTCAGAGGAAACCTGACCAAAGGAAATATCCTGGCTCTGCAGGTAATTGAGAAGCCGGATCAGGTTGTGGCGGGCACCTGTGCACCGTACAGTGAGAATCTGTTCCTCGTAATGCAGGTCAAAGACGTGGGGAAGAGTCCGGATGTCAGCCAGATTCTCCGAGGTAAGAGGAATGGCCTCAATAGTAATGGTCTCGCCGGTTTTGATCATTTTTTTCAGATCCTCTTTGGTGCCGGAGGCAATCACATGACCGTGATCCATAATTGCGATCCGTGTACAGATCTGCTCCACTTCTTCCATATAATGGGAAGTGTAAATGATGGTGGAACCCTGTTCATTCAGCTTCTGAATGCCTTCCAGGATTTTGTTCCGGCTCTGGGGGTCAACGGCTACCGTTGGCTCATCCATAATGATCAGGCGAGGCTTATGAGCAATTCCGCAAGCAATATTCAGTCGGCGGAGAAGACCGCCTGAGAGCTTCTTTGGACGCATTTTCCGGTAATCGTTAAGATCGGTAAAGGTAATGGCTTCTTCCACCAGTTCTTTTCTTTTCCTCTTATCCGGGACATAAAGCCCACAGAAATAATCAATGTTTTCATAGACAGTCAGTTCGTCAAAAACAGCCACATTCTGCAGCACGATTCCAATCTGCTGTTTTACTTTGTAATTGTCAGGACGCATTTCTTCTCCGAAAATATGAATGCTGCCTTTATCGTATTTGAGAAGAGAAAGCATACAATTGATAGCGGTAGTCTTTCCGGAGCCGTTGGGACCAAGAAGACCAAAAATCTCTCCTTCCGAAATACTCAGGTTCAGGTGATCAAGTGCCACCAGGTCCCCATATCTTTTTACCAGATTTTCTATTTGAACAATGTTTGTGGACACGCTTTTCCTCCTTCGGGTTTTCCCCGTATAGTAGCTGTATCATAAGTTTAGAGCGTGTTTGAAAAAGTCTTTCGGCAAGATGTACGTCACTATTTGTGGGAGATTTTGCCTGAATGAGAGCGCCGTAGCGGGCTACGGCAACTGAATTCGGGCGAAATATACCGCAAAGTGGAGCGTGCAGATTGCAGGAATGCTTTTTCAAACACACTTTAGTATAACGGAATAAGGGAAAATCGCCAAGTGTCAGATGTCACGGCCTTCACATGACAAATGTCATAAAATCACAGTTTGCTTCATTCACAAAAACACTTCGCGGAACATTACTAGTATATCGAAATTTAATATTCGATGTACTAGTAAAACGTAATGTCATAAAGCGCAGAACCTTCTTTACAGCGCAAGGTCAGTTATACTATAATAAGGGAAATGTCTGTAAGGCATATATGTAAAAAAACAGGTTAAATATTTGAAAATTACCGGTTACAGAGTGAACAGCAGTATTTGGAAAAAATGAGAAAGAAGGTGGCAGAGTGGGGCACTTTTGGGACTGTGGATTGCTGGTATTTTATAGCTTTCTGTCACTTTTTTTCTGCCGCCAGGGGCGGGCTTTCTGATCGCTTTTTTGAGCTGTGTAAGTGTGATCTGTTGTGGATATGCGGTGAGAAAGAAGGCATTGCAGCTAATCCTTTACATTTTGTTCGGATTTCTGGGACTGGCTGTTCCAGAGACCTTTATCTTTTATCCATGTCTTTTTTATCTGCTTTTTCATGAAAAAATGAGGGGGCTGGCAGCAGTAGCAGTGATGTTTTTTCTCTGGAAAATACCTGAAAGCAGGGAAAACATGGGCTTTTTTGCAATGACCGGTGTATTTGGATTTTTACTGGCGTTTTTTATGGAGAGAAATACTGCAAAGAGTCAGATTCTGGAAGAGAAGCTGCGAAGGATCCAGGATGATTCCAAGGAGCGAAACCTGCTTTTGTCTCAGAAAAATAAAGCTTTGCAGGAAAAACAGGATTATGAGATCTATAATGCTACCTTAAAGGAACGAAACCGGATCGCCAGGGAAATCCACGATAATGTGGGACATGTACTTTCACGTTCAATCCTTATGGTAGGGGCTGCAAAGACCATAAATAAAGATCCCGGGATGACCGCCATACTGAAAAATCTGGAGGATTCCCTGAACCATGCTATGAACAGCATCAGAAATAGTGTCCATGACCTTCACGATGAAGCAGTAAATTTAGAAGAAGTGGAAAAGAGCCTGGTTCATGAGTTTACATTTTGTTCGGTGCAGATGGTTTATGATATGACAAGAGAGGTTCCAAGGGAGGTGAAATACTGTTTTATCAGTATTACCAAAGAGGCCTTCGCAAATATTATGAAGCACAGCAACGCCACGAAGGTGCAGCTGATCCTTCGGGAGCATCCGGGACTGTACCAGCTTTGTATAGAGGATAATGGGACAAATACTTTTTATGATCCGGAAAAATCCGGTATTGGAATTGTAAATATGAAAGAAAGGGTAAATGCCCTGGGTGGAACCATACAGATTTTTACGGATAAGGGATTCCGGATTTTTATTACAATACCCAAATGTGGTTGAGGTGGATTCCGATAAAGATACAGTAAAGCGGGCATACAGATTATGAAAAATATTTTTTGAATGTATTCCGGAAATGAAAGAAAAGCAGGAGTAAGAAATGAAAATAATAATTGTAGACGATGACTGCCTGGTGGCGGGTGCTTTGAAAACCATTCTGGAAGTGAATGAGGATGTGGAAGTGTTAGCGACTGGAGCAGACGGAAAAGAGGCCTGTGAGCTTTATGAAAGGTATGAGCCGGATGTGCTCCTTATGGATATTCGAATGGAGAAAATGGACGGTCTGGAAGCATCCCGGAGTATTTTGTCCAGGTATCCAAAGGCAAATATTCTGCTTCTTACCACTTTTTCCGATGACGAATACATAGTAAAAGCCCTGCGTCTTGGTGCAAAGGGATATCTTCTGAAGCAGGATTACGGCAGTATTCTGCCTGCACTTCGGGCGGTTTACTGTGGGCAGACAGTATTTGGGACAGAAATAGTTTCCAGGATTCCAGACCTTTTGCAGGGAGAAAGGAAGTTTGATTATGGAAAATATGACATTAATGAGAGAGAATTTGAGATGATAGAGCTGATCGCAAATGGATACAGCAATAAGGAGATTGCGGCAGAGCTTTTCCTGAGTGAAGGAACCGTGCGGAATTATCTGAGCATGATTCTGGAAAAACTGCAGTTGCGTGACCGTACACAGGTGGCAGTTTTTTATTACCAGCATAAATAGGAGCGACAGAAGATGAACATACAGAAAATTGGAGACCGGACAGCAGAGCTTTTGAATTTATATTATAACAATGAGATAGAGCCTTTTTTGAACTCTTGTCATGAGGATGTTCTTTGGATAGGACCTGCAGACAAGCAGGTGATCCGCGGAAGAAAAAATCTGGTAGATGCTTTTCACGCTGAGAAACACGAACTGAAGTTTTCTCTGAATAATCTGACGGTGCTGCCGCTTGCCACTACAAGCAGTACGGTGGCAGAGATCATGACTTTTATGCTGGTAGATACGATCTGGCCGGACAACAGTGCAAGTCGGGTAAATCAGCGTATGCAGTTTATCTGGGTGGAGCAAAAAGGTGTGCCGAAGATACGTGTGATTTTTATTTCAAATGCAATTCAGTATGATGAGAGGGATGGTATTTATCCGGTACATTATGATGAGAATTATCGTAAGTTTGTCCTTACAGGAGAGACCAGATCAGAGCGGATTTACGTGAAAGGAATTGATAAGTCCATTCTTTATCTGAATTGGTCGCGTGTGATCTATGTGGAAAGTCTCGGCAATCATACGGTGATCCATACTCTGGATCAGGAGTTTGAGTCTACAGAAAGCCTGAAAACTCTGGAAAAACGTTATGGGAACCTGTTTCTGAAGTGCCACGAGAGTTACATGGTAAACCCGGCACATGTCCATTCTATCCGCAGATTTAAAATGACTGTAACAGGAGGACGGGAACTTCCAGTTCCGGAAAAAAAGTATACGGCAGTAAAAAAGACGCTGCAAAAAATAATTGTAGCCCGTTAGAGCGTATCTGAAAAAGGCTTTCTGCAAGATGTGCGTCACAATTTGTGGGAAATTTTGCCAGGATGAGGGCGCCGTAGCGGGCTACGGCAACCGAATTCGGACGAAATATATCGCAAAGTGGGGCGTGCAGATCGCGGGAATGCTTTTCCAACATGCTCTGTGGAAAACGTTACAAAAGTACCAAAAATGTAAAAAAACACACACGTCATAAAAGAAGTATGCTATAATGGGAGCACTTAACCGATTACGGTATAAGGAATTGCCAATTAAATGAGGAGAACCAAGTATGAGTGATTATGTGATCATAACAGATACATCTGCAGATATTCCGGCAGACATTTTAGATAAGGGTCAGATTCATCTGATTCCTATGGTATACCAGTTAAACGGAGAGGAGTGTCCGCACAGGAATCCGGGAAACTGGGACAGCAGGGCTTTTTATGACAAGCTTCGTGCAGGTGGAACCGGAAGTACTTCCCAGATTTCCCCGGCTACATATACCGATTGTTTTGAACCGTTTCTGAAAGAGGGCAAGGATATTCTTTATATTTCCCTTTCCGGAGGACTGACTTCTACATGGCAGAGCTCTCGCATTGCAGCTGCTGATCTGATGGAAGAGTACCCGGAGTGTAAGATCTCCTGCGTGGATTCTCTTGCAGCTACAGGAGGACAGGGAATCCTGGTGATCCTGGCAGCAGAAAACCAGAATAAAGGAATGTCCCTGGAGGAGAATACGTCATGGCTGGAGGAGAATCGTCTCCATATTTGCCATTGGTTTACAGTAGATGATCTTGATTTTCTGAAACGAGGCGGACGTATTTCCCCCACAATCGCCTGGATCGGCGGAAAGCTGAAGATCAAACCGATTCTTCGTATTGTGGAGGATGGAACTCTGGCAATCCCGGAGAAGGTATGCGGCTCCAAGGTTGCTATGAATACGATCGTTTCCAAGTATATCAGTTCCGGATTAAATGAGGAGCATCCTTATGTATTTATCTGTCACGGTGATGCTGCTGAGCAGGCTGAGAAAGAGAAGGCTGCTATCCTGGAAGCTGTACCACAGGCTCAGGTTATCATTATGCCAATGAGCCCGATTATTGGAATTCATACTGGTCCTGGAGTACAGGCGGTTATTTATTTTGGAAATAATAGGTAATTAAAGCCTTTTTCAAACCTGTTCCAGGAAAGCAAAAATTCAGAAATCATTGAGCGTTCCAAATGTATATCCCATTTCTTTCCATTTGGTCAGCAGTTCATCCAGAATCTGTCCATTTGTGGAAGAAGTATTGTGCAGCAGGACAATTGCCCCTGGGTGGATTCGTGTGAGAAGCTTATCGAAGGCTTCCTCTCTGGTTGGCTGTTTATCCTGATACCAGTCCACGTAGGCAAGACTCCAGAAGAAGGTTTTATACCCCAGTTCCTTTGCCATGGACAGATTTGCTGTACTGTAAATTCCCTGAGGCGGCCGGTAGAATTTCGTCATGGATTCTCCGGTCGTTTCTTTATACAGATTTTCCACGCCCTCCAGCTGTTTCCTGAAATCATTCAGAGAAGAAATCCCGGACATATCCGGGTGAGAGAGGGTATGATTTCCTACAATATGCCCTTCCTGAACCATTTCTTTTATCAGATCTCCATTATCTCTTATGAAATTTCCAACAACGAAAAAAGTTGCTTTTACATTGTGTTTTTTCAATGCATTAAGAAGCAGCGGTGTATTGCCATTTTCATAGCCACAGTCAAAAGTAAGATAGAGTATTTTCTCCTGGGTATCCTTTGCAAAGTAGGCGTTATAGGAAGCAAGCTCTTGGATGGAAGCATTTCCTACAGGACGTTTTCCTTCTTCCTGGAAACTGAGTCCCCAGCTTGCGCAGTCTGATGAAGTAGCGACTGCTTCCGGGGGCGAAAAATGTTGGACGATCACCCGGGCGGCAGAACCAGCCAGAAAGGACAGGGCGAAGAGAAGAGGAACGACGGCGTAGTGGAGAAAGTCTTTGATCGCAGGGCGATTTTTCGAGCAAAAAGAGGAAATATGCGAAGAGAATTTTTCCTTCAGTGATGGAAAAGAAAAAATGGGAAATTTCATGAAGAGAAAACCTCACGGGTATTTTTTTACAGATATATGAGAAAATAAAAGGTTTATGCCAGAGCGTGTTTGAAAAATCATGCGAATAAGGGCAAGGCAGCTGCTTGAAAATGAAAGGAAAATCCAGACATTAATTAAGCCACCAGCATCGACGTTTACTGGTGGCTTAAATCTGATCCATATCCAATGGAATGTACCTCTCTTTCCGAATATATTATGCGTTTAAAACAATTGGAATTAAGGCTTACGTTCTTGGTGGACTGTACCTCGCTTTTCTTAAAGTGTTAAAAATTAAGATGTTTCGTTATGCTTCTGGTGGTCCGTACCTCTCTTTCTTAGATTATAAGTAATGAACTTATGTTTTCGGTGGTCTCACTCCTTTTTGTTTTTATTTTTAAGTTCCTTTTGTTTTATGAGCTTACTATAACAGATTACTTCTCGTTTGTCAACAAATAATTTGAAAAAAATATTATTTTATATAAAATAAAAAGTTTATACGTGTGAAAAGAATTAAAAATTCAGATAATATTTCCGCGTATAATGTGGTATGATGAAACTATAAAGAATATGGCTTTTCAACGTGATAAAGTGCTGGGAAGCTGTATGACAGAAGATGAGGAGGAAGCAAAGATGTTAAATGCAATTCTTGATGAATTGAAACTGAATGCCCTTGTGATCACAGATCCGTATAACATGCGACATGTAAGCGGTTTTCGTGGCGGCGAGGGCGCTTTATATATTTCAGCAGCCCAGAAGGTGCTGATCACAGATTCCCGTTATACGGAGCAGGCCGGTAAGGAGAGCGATTTCACAGTAATCGAAGAGTGCCGTGGGCATAACCGTCAGACGATTCTGAAGGAGTGTATGGAGAAGGAGAATGTAAGCAGCGATTTCCATATGGGATATGAGGATCAGTCCATGCTTTGCTGTGATTTTGATAAGCTCAGAAAGGAACTGCCGGTTCAGACATGGATACCTCTTGGCAGCAGAATCGATGATCTTCGCCAGGTTAAGACTGAGGAAGAACTGGAGTATCTGGCAAGAGCCGAAGAAATCGGGGACAAAGCATTTGCAGAATTTTTGAAAATCGTGAAACCAGGAATGACAGAGCTGGAAGCTGCGGCAGAACTGGAATATCTGATGAAAAAAGAGGGAGCAGAGGATTTAAGCTTTAACACGATCATCGCTTCCGGTCTGAATTCTTCCATGCCTCATGCAATCCCAGGATATAAGAAGCTGGAGGAAGGGGATTTTGTTACCTGTGATTTTGGCTGTAAATACAAGGGATACTGCTCCGATATGACACGTACCTTTGTCCTCGGAAAAGCAAGCGATAAACAGAAAGAAATTTACAATGTTGTATTAAAAGCACAGCTGGCCGGTCTTGCAGCAGTAAAGGCTGGTGTAAGCGGAGCGAGTGTGGATAAGGTGGCGAGAGATATTATTACAGAGGCTGGTTACGGTGACTGTTTTGGCCACGGACTTGGTCACAGTGTAGGTCTTTTCATCCATGAAAGTCCGCGCCTGTCTCCCTCTGACGATACCATTCTGAAAGCCAATATGATCGAGACTGTTGAGCCGGGTATTTATGTACCTGGTTTCGGAGGGGTTCGTATTGAGGATATGGTAGTGGTAACGGAGGATGGCTGCCGCAATCTGGCACATTCTCCTAAGGAACTGATTGAGGTTCCCGTTGAGAAATAAAGAGCTGATATATATAGTGAATAGATAGTGATGTCGCCGACAGGCGAAATGTCTGTTTTGTGAAAGAAAATTATCTGCCCGAGTGGCATCTTAGTTTCTTTTATGATTAAAATGTTAATATTGTTATTGAAATATGGAAAGGAATAAGAAAATGCTGAAACAATTATCGATTTTTGCGGAAAATATCAAAGGAAAAATGCAGCGGGTGACTGGAATCCTCCTGGAGGAGGATATTAATATCCTTGGTTCTGTTACCAATGACAGTGCTGAATATGGAATTATACGTATGGTTGTTTCCAAACCTGAGCAGGCGTTAGAAGCGCTGACAAAGGCTGGTTTTATCTGTAAGCTTAGTGATGTTCTTGGAATCGAGGTAAAGGATGAGGTTGGTAATCTGAACAAACTGCTTCTCAGTCTCCAGGAGAGCAACATCAATATTGATTATCTGTATCTGTCTTTCAACCGTGCTACCGGACTTCCGATCATGGTTCTACACGTACCGGATATCAGTGAGGTGGAGGCATGTCTGAGAAATAAGGGATTTAATTCCATTTCTGAGGTTCATTGAGCACTTCAGGCAGAAACAGAATCTGAAATCCTGCATAGAACTCTGAATAGTTGGAAAAACTACCGTTATCAATCTTTAGGAGGTAAGGAAATGTTACGGTATTTGCCTATTCGGAAGATTCACGCAAGACAAATTCTGGATTCCAGAGGTAATCCTACTGTGGAGGTAGAAGTGACAGTTGGAGAAGGCGTTATTGGAATCAATGGATATACAGGCCGTGCAGCAGTTCCATCCGGCGCGTCCACAGGAAAATTCGAAGCACTGGAGCTAAGAGACGGAGATAAAGGAAATTATAAAGGCCTTAGTGTACAAAAAGCAGTGGATAATGTAAACACAAAAATCTCGGAGGCAATTCTGGGAGAAAATGCACTGGATCAGACCTATATTGATTCTCTTCTGATCCAGACAGATGGCACGGACAATAAAAGCAATCTTGGGGCAAATGCCACTCTTGGTGTTTCTATGGCGGTGGCGAGGGCAGCCGCTATGGCACTTCGGATTCCGCTTTATCAGTATATCGGAGGCTGTCATGCGAACAGGATGCCAGTACCAATGATGAATATTTTGAATGGCGGTGCTTGTGTTATTATAATGACACAAGGCAGAACCCCTTATAATACAAGGGCTCTAGCGATTTAGTCCTAAATAAATTTCGTAACCAATCAACGAATTTATGAAGGAAAGGCCTCTCTTTTATAAATAACACAGTACAAAAGTAATAGAATTTCAGAACTCGGCTGAGATGTATTTACTATACCACGAAAGCGGTGATAATTGAATAAAAATATATTTTGGACTGAATTAGCTTGCATGAGATTTATTTCTCAGCTGTCTGATTCAGTCTTTTTATTTGACAAGAAAGAAGGGAAAGATTATGGCAAAAGTAATTTCTATTGTTAACCAAAAAGGAGGAACGGGAAAATCCGCATGTACAGCTAATTTAGCAGTAGGATTAGCACAAAATAATATGAAAGTGTTAATCGTTGATGCCGATCCACAGTCAGATGTATCCGCAGGATTTGGATATCGTGATTGTGATGACAGTAATGAAACTCTTACAGCTCTTATGGATGCAGTAATGAAAGATGAAGATATTCCATCAGACTGTTACATCAGGCATCAGGCAGAAGGAATAGACATTATCTGTTCTAACATTGGACTGGCAGGTACGGAAGTACAGTTGGTAAATGCAATGAGTAGGGAATATGTATTGAAACAAATTTTATATGGTATCAAGGATCAATATGATGCAATTATTATTGATTGTATGCCATCATTGGGAATGATCACAATCAATGCACTGGCTGCATCAGATGAAGTACTAATTCCGGTTGAAGCGTCTTACCTGCCAATCAAAGGATTGCAGCAGTTATTAAAAACAATTGGTAAGGTCCGCAAGCAGATCAATCCGAAGCTGCAAGTCGGTGGAATTCTGTTTACAATGGTCGATGCTCATACGAATGATGCCAGAAATAATATGGAACTTCTCAGAAATGTATATGGAAGTCAAATTCATATCTTCGATAATTATATTCCATTTTCTGTAAGAATGAAGGAAGCAGTCAGAGAAGGTCAGAGTATTTTCTCTTATGATCCGAAAGGCAAAGCTACAGAAGCTTATCGGAGAGTGACGGAGGAGGTGCTGAAAGATGTCATCTAAAAAAAAAGCAACTCCCGTTTCCTTACAGCCGCTTGATGCATTGTTTGGAACAAACGAAGAGACAACCAATGGAATTAGTGAGATAGCAATAGGAAGTCTTCATCCATTTACGAATCACCCGTTTCAAGTAAGAGATGATAAGAAAATGGAAGAATTAGCAGAAAGTATTACACAATATGGAGTGTTGGTTCCTGGTATTGTGCGGTTGAGAGAATCCGGTGGTTATGAACTTGTAGCTGGTCATCGGCGAAAACGAGCATGTGAACTTGCTGGACTAGAGAAAATGCCGGTTATCATCAAAGATCTTACGGATGATGAAGCAACGGTAATTATGGTAGATTCCAACATTCAACGAGAAGAGCTGCTGATCAGCGAAAAAGCATTTGCTTATAAAATGAAATATGAGGCGTTAAAGCGTCAGGGGAAACGGTCTGATTTAACTTCTTGCCAAGTTGGCAAGAAGTTGGCGGCAGAAGAAGTCAGTCAGAATACAGGAGATAGTTCCAGACAGATTCTTCGATATATTCATTTGACAGAGTTAATAGCAGAGCTATTAGAATTGGCAGACGAGAAGAAGCTTCCCTTTAACACAGCTGTTGAAGTTTCTTATTTGAGAACTGAAGAACAGCAGATATTACTTCAGTATATGAGTAATCACAATATGGTACCTTCCATGAAGCAGGCAAAGGAATTGAAGCAGATTTCAAAAGAGCGGATGTTGACGTATTCAGAAATTGACCAGATTTGCATGAATGAAAGTACTGAAAAAGTTCAGGTGCAGATTCCGGCGAAGAAATTGAAACAATATTTTCCAGATACATATACAAAGACTCAGATGGAAGAAATTATATTTATGCTGCTGGCATCGTGGGCAGAAAGAGAGGGTAAAGAATGAGCAATGAAGATATGGCAAGTAGAATACAAGTCTATCTGAAAAAGATAGAAAAGATACGTGTTAAACGGATAAAAAGAGAGAAGTTTAAACATTTGTTGAAAACATTAGGATTATCAGCAGGAAGGAAGTGAAAGTATGGCTTTAAAAATTGTACGAAGATATGATGCGAACGGAAGGGAGCTTACGGAGAAAGATCTGGAAACCTTTCGATTGGATTCTCCTGTGGTTAGAGAAATACTGGCAAACCTTAATCGGGAGGTGGCGGAAGGAATCAGACAGAGGGAGAAAAAAGATGACGATTGAAGATGTAATTAAAAAATCGATTCTGCCACTGGCATTTATGGTATTCTGGTTTTGGATGACAAAAACAATTATGAAGGTCAGTGGACAGACGGATTGGTTCTGGTGGGTATTTATTGCCGGACTTCCATTTGGAATACATAAAATGCGGCTGATTCTAATCCCAAGAGGAATGGATACCACAGCAACACTTGGGATGGCTGCATTAAGTGTCATCATTGGAGCATTGATTGGAAGTATCATGATTCCAGTGTATGTGATTAGAGCGATATACGTGTTTATACGGTATGTCATTGGAAAATAGAATATTAGATTGATAAGAGGCAGGCTTGCGAAAACAAAAATCGTAAGTCTGCCTCTTTTTTTGTGCTTAAAACCAGGCAATTCAGGGGAAGTCCCTTTTGCAAATATATATTCTTGGAGGATTTTTAAGATGAGAGAGCGAATTGAAAGTAAGCATGTAACTAAGGAAATCAAAAGTCAGATGCCAGTAATTCCGGTGGAAATTGTTAAAGAAAGAGGCTGTACGTTCTGCCCGTATTATCTGGGCAATTATGAGAAACAGCCACGTTGTATGATGAAAACCTGTGCCTGGGATGATGAAAATGAACGTTTCCATCCAGTTCTTCGTGAACTGATCCCATTTTACAAAGAGAAGATGGAAAAAGCAGAAGAAAAGTTCCTTGCAATGAAAAAGATTTATACAACACTGTTAGGAATGTTTGCCGATGAAATGAAGCAAGAAGAATTGGAAAAAGATGAATGTTACGGATGTGCCTATGGAAAATGTGGACCATGTATCGGCATCTGTTACAAATCAATGAAAGCATAGGAGGGTTAAGCCAATGAATACAACAGTTATTTCCGGGCGATTGGTAAGAAATCCCGGATACAACGAAGTGGAGAATGAAAAAGGACTTCATAAGATTGCCAAGTTTGTTCTGGCAGTCAGAAGAAATTATTCCGATGAAGTCAGTTTCATTCCGGTAAAGGCTTTTGCAAAGAAAGCAGAATTTGCCAGAGATTATCTGATACAGGGAACGAAGGTCATGGTGGAAGGCGAGATTGTCACGGGTAATTATGAAGATAAAGATACCGGAAAAAAGATTTATACCACCGAAGTGTATGCAAACCGGATTGAATTTGCTGGTGCAAAAATGGTTGACAGACCACCGTTTCCAGAAGATGCGGAAGGGTTCTTAGAGATCCCAGAGGGCATGGAAGAGGAAATGCCGTTTAGATAGAGGAGGATTAAAAGATGGTTTCAGTAGATCAGGCGTATATGGCAGGGCATATGAAAAATGCCGATGGAAGTATCAATAACAAAAATGTAGTGCTGTCAGCAGCATGTGAAGCAGCAGAACTGTTCCAGTGCATGATGTCAGTAAATCAGAAACTGGAGGACTGGCAGAGATTTAACCACACTTTGGAGATGCATCTGAGGAGTGTGGAATGTGAGAAAATCCATGATATCTGTCAGGCAGTATATGGAATGAAACATCCGTCCAATGAACTGGAAGGATTGTATCTGGCAAAGGAGGATGAACAGATATGCCTGCTGTATTATCAGGTATTTGTGGGTATGTTGGAAATCAATATCAATTCAGCTGAAGTGCTGTACAAACAGAAGGAGGAAACAATCAATGAGTAAGATGGAGTATATGCCGGTAGATTGTCTGCAGGTGCCAAAGATGCTGTTTCAGATGGACAGATACAAGAATCTGTCAAATACAGCAAAGATTTTATACAGCTTATTTCTGGATCGCTTAAAATTTGCGGTGCAGAATGGCTGGGTAGATGGTGAAGGGGATTTATTTGTAATCTATCCGAAAAGTGAAATGAAAAAAGACCTGAATACGACCAGATATGGCGTAGATCAGGCAGTGCAGGAACTGGTTCAAGTTGGTAATCTGGTGCGTATCATTTCAGACAATGGAAAGGCGAACCACTTTTATATCAATGATATTTATGAAAATGAGATGGAGGAAGAATCAATGATGACATTAGACAGCATTATGGCAAATATGCCGATGGAAGAAAGAGAAATTATCATGGACAAGATGGTGAAAGCATCCAGAGATATTCTGGAAACGATTGCGGATATGGGATATCTGGATGAATATGAGACACCACTGACTTCAATGGAAGAAAGAAATTATCGAGATGAGCTTGGACAGCTTGATATTGATCAGATTTCCTGTGATGGCTATGAATTTGGCATGGACCTGGCATTTGGAATCCTGGAAGAAAATGAGGAAAATGCTGATAGAGTACTGGACATTCAGAAGTATGTGAATAGGCAGCATAAAAAGTGTTCAAAAAAGAAATTTATGAAAGTTCTGGAGACTCTGGTACACGCAATAGGAAATGATGAAGGATTTATTGCCGATATGTATGCGTGTGATAAAGAGGCAAGGAAAATTTATCTGGAAGAAGCGGTGAATGCGTTCAATTATGTGCTTGATGAATTGTGTCATGGCACAGGAAGTGCAGCAGGGTATGACTTCAACAATATGGAAGAATAGGAAATAAATTATGGCAGATTTTGAATACTTCAGAGCAGAAGAATCTGACCAGTTTTCTTTTTTCCGAATACCGAAAGCTCTGTTTACAGAAAAGGAATTTCAGGGTCTTTCCACAGATGCAAAACTCTTGTATGGAATCCTTTTAGACCGCATCAGTCTATCAAAGAAAAATGGCTGGATTGACAGTGATGGTTATGTCTATATCATTTATACGATTGCAGAACTGCAGGATCTTTTGAGGATGTCCCATACGACTGTAACAAAGCTCCTTTATGAACTTGACAGTGTGCATGGAATTGGACTGATTGAACGGTACCGGCAGGGAAATAACCGTCCCTCTGTCATATATGTGAAAAATTTTGTGAAACGGGTCAGAGGAAAGCCAGACAGATATTTTCATTCTGGATTGCAAGAAACTGGAAGTCCAGATAGCAAGGAGTTGGAAATCCGGATAGCAAGAAATTGGAAGTCCGGGCAGCAAAAAAATAGAAGTCCGGACTGCAAGAATCTGGAAGGAAGTAATACTAAGATAAATAAGACAGAAAAGAATCATACTGATAAGAGTAAGAGCAACACTCACGCTTTGGAAGAAAATTTCAGCCAGTATGGGAGATTCAAAAATGTTGTTTTGTCGGAAACGGAACTGCAAGAGCTGATGACTCTATTTCCGTGGGACTACCAGAAACGGATTGATCATCTTTCCGTTTATATGAAATCCAGTGGAAAAGAGTATCAGAACCATTTTGCAACAATCTGTCTCTGGGCTGAACGGGATGGAGCCAGGACAGGAATGGAAAAATATGAATTTCAGGAAGGAGAGAGTCTGTGATGGAAAATGGAGTAACAGCAGATTATCTGGACGAAGATGGATGTCTTCATTGCGGTACCTGTGGAAAAAGAAAACAGATGAAAGTCAGTCTGATGGGATTTGAGCATGTAGTGTCCTGTTTGTGCGAATGCGAGGTAAAAGCCAGGCAGGAACTGGATGAGAAGATGCAGCGGGAAGAAGCACAGAGGCTGCTTTATCAGAGAAAGTCAGTCGGACTTCGGGAAAGAAGATTCTGGGAATGGAAATTTGAAAATGACAATGGAAGCAACCAGAAGATCATAATCGCCAGGCAGTATGTAGAAAACTGGATAGATATGAAGAGAAAAAATGTAGGACTGCTTCTGATGGGACCAGTTGGAACCGGGAAAAGTTTCTTTGCAGGCTGTATTGCAAATGCACTTTTGGAACAGGGAGAACGTGTCATGATGACGAATTTTTCCAGGATCTTAAACGAAATGACCAGCTATCAGGCAGATAAGAACCAGATTATACAAAATCTTGTGGATTATCCGCTGCTGATTATTGATGATTTAGGAATAGAACGAAATTCCGAGTTTGCTTTGGAGCAGGTCTATAATGTGATAGATAGCCGTTATTGTAAAATGCTTCCGCTGATCGTAACAACGAATCTGGGACTGAATGAAATGAAATCCACAGATTTGGATACTGCCCATCAGCGTATTTACAGTAGAATACTTGAAATGTGTGTTCCCATCTATTGTGGTGGAGAAGATAAGAGAAAAGAAGAAGGGACAGAAAAACTCGTACAGGTGCAGAACCTGATTACCGGTTAATCTGTCTTTTTTCATTAAAGGGGGTGATTGACATGATTACAGATCTGGACAGCAGTTGAATCGCTGAAAGGAGGGAAAAGTCATGCAGGAAGAGGTAACTCAGAAAACGGTCACGTTCTGTATTCGGGCAACTAAGATTACAGCAGACCTGTTGAAAAAGGTTCTTGCTGCGTATCTGCGTCATCAGAAGCAGAAATCAGTAGAGAAGAAAGCACAGAAAAATCAGCCGAAACAGGGAAAGGTCACGGTAAAAGAGCTGGCAAAACAGAATGCCGGGATGGTCAATATCGAGATCACGGACAAAAATATCAAGTCCTTTGAACGGTATGCCAGAAAATACGGGATCAATTATGCTTTGAAAAAAGACAAGAGCAAAGAGCCTCCGGTTTATCTGGTATTTTTCAAGGGACGTGATCAGGATGCCCTTAATGCTGCTTTCCGTGAGTTTTCCCAGAAACAGATTCAAAAAGCGAATAAGCCTTCCATTCATAAGCGTCTTGCAGCTTATCGGGCAATGATGCCAAAGAAGACGAAGGACAAAGTAAAGAACCGGCATCAGGAGCAGAGTCGATGAAAAAGAAAAGCGGCAAAACTCTGATGCAGAAGTGGAAGAATAAAATTGGGGGTAAGCTGTCCGCCCTGGATAAAAAGAAACTGGTTCTTACAAATATCCCTTATGCTCTGGCTGCTTTCTATGCAGACCGGGCATTTTTTCTTTACCGGAACAGTCCGGGAGAAGATATGGGGAACAAACTTTTATATGCAATGGAACACGCAGACCGGATTTTTGCTGGTTTTGTGTTAAGCAATAACTGGAAAGATCTGCTAGCAGGTATTGTTGTTACAGTCGTTCTGAAAGTGTTGGTCTGGCAGAAACAGGCAGATGCAAAGAAATTACGGAAAGGCATCGAGTATGGTTCAGCCAGATGGGGAACCGCAGAGGATATCAAGCCTTATATGTCGGAAGATCCATGGATGAACATTCCATTGACAGCAACAGAAGCACTGACCATGGAGAGCAGACCGAAGCAACCGAAGTATGCAAGAAATAAAAATATAGTGGTCATCGGCGGCAGTGGTTCCGGTAAGACACGTTTTTTCGTAAAACCATCGGTCATGCAGATGAACTGTTCCATGGTCATTACAGATCCGAAGGGCACTCTGATCGAGGAGTGCGGAAAGATGTTAGCAAAGGGACCACCTAAGAAAGATAAGAATGGAAATATCATGAAAGATAAATCTGGAAAAATGGTACATGAGCCATATGTGATTAAGGTTCTGAATACCATCAATTTTTCCAAGTCCCTTCATTACAATCCATTTGCTTATATACGGTCTGAAAAGGATATCCTGAAGCTGGTAACGACAATCATTGTTAATACCAAAGGTGAAGGGGAAAAAGCTTCCGAAGATTTTTGGGTGAAAGCAGAGAGATTGCTGTACACAGCACTGATTGCTTTTATCTGGTATGAAGGTGATGAAGAGGAAAAGAATCTGAATACCCTTCTGGATCTTTTGAATGAAAGCGAAACCCGTGAAGAGGATGAAACTTACCAGAACCCGGTGGATATGATGTTCCGGGAACTGGAAGAAAGGGATCCGCAGCACTTTGCGGTCAGACAGTATAAAAAATACAAAATGGCGGCTGGCAAAACTGCCAAAAGTATTCTTATTTCTTGTGGTGCGAGGCTGGCACCATTTGATATAGCAGAACTCCGTGAGATCATGTCTTATGATGAAATGGAACTGGATAAGATCGGTGACAGGAAAACAGCCTTGTTTCTGATTATGTCCGATACGGATACCACATTTAACTTTGTGATTGCCATGCTACAGTCACAGCTTTTCAATTTGCTTTGTGACAAGGCAGATGATGAGTATGGTGGAAGACTGCCAGTTCATGTGCGTGTCATCGCTGACGAGTTTGCCAACATCGGACAAATTCCTCAGTTTGACAAGCTGATTGCAACTATCCGAAGCAGGGAAATCTCTGCTTCTATTATTTTGCAGTCACAGAGTCAGCTAAAGGCAATGTATAAGGATAGTGCAGATACGATTCTGGGCAACTGTGACACGACTTTATTCCTTGGTGGGAAAGAGAAGACTACCTTAAAGGAAATGAGCGAGCTTCTGGGTAAGGAAACTATTGACCTGTATAACACTTCGGAGACGAGAAGTAATCAGAAGTCTTTTGGATTGAATTACCAGAAAACGGGCAAACAGCTGATGACAGAAGATGAGATTGCAGTCATGGATGGAGGAAAATGTATCCTGCAGATCCGTGGTGCCAGACCATTTTTCTCGGACAAATATGATATCACGAAACACAAAAACTATCGGCTTCTTGCAGATGAAAACGAGAAGAACCGATACAAAGTAGAAAAAGAGTTAAATCCGCAGTACACGCCGAAATCTGAAGAAGAGGTGGAAGTAATTCATGTAGAACTGTCGGAGTAACCTTGGGAATGAACGAAAAATAATGAGGAAAGGAATAACTGACATTAGGTGCGCCGGCTTTTTAGTCGGTGTTTTTTCATTCCCGTAAACACCTGAAAGAAGTCAGTTTTGGTGAATGTATATGGCATTTTTTAGCAGTGCAATTACAACTTTAAAAACTCTTGTAGTCGCAATCGGCGCAGGCCTTGGCGTGTGGGGTGTCGTAAACCTTCTGGAAGGATATGGAAATGACAATCCCGGCGCTAAGAGCCAGGGCATCAAACAGCTGATGGCTGGTGCCGGAATCATGCTGCTGGGAACTACCCTGATTCCACAGCTGGCAACATTGTTCTCTTAAGAGGAGTGGTAGATGAACACCATCATTGAGAGAATTACGGAAGCGATAAAGGATATCCTGATCGGGCTTATCAAGTCAAGTTTGGATAACATGTTCACGTCTGTCAATGAGCAGGTGGGAACCATAGCCGGGCAGGTGGGACAGACACCGCAGGGATGGAATGCAGGGATTTTTAATCTGATTCAGAATATATCCCAAACGGTGATTGTCCCCATTGCGGGACTGATCATCACCTTTGTCCTGTGCTATGAATTGATCACGATGGTAACACAGAAAAACAATTTCCATGAATTTGAGACTTATAACATTTTCCTCTGGATCTTCAAAGCGTATATAGCCATTTATCTGGTGACAAATACGTTCAATATCACGATGGCGGTCTTTGATGTTGGCCAGCATGTGGTCAACAATGCCGCCGGGGTGATATCAGGAAACACTGCGGTGGATGCAACAGAAGCAATTTCACGGATTGTGGATGCCCTGGAGGATATGGAGTTAGGGGATTTGTTCCTGCTATCCATGGAAACGATGTTGATCAGTGTTACCATGCACATTCTGTCAATTATCATTACGGTAATCTTGTACGGAAGAATGATAGAAATTTACCTTTATACTTCCATAGCACCAATTCCGTTTGCCACCATGACCAATAAGGAATGGGGTAATATCGGAAACAACTATTTAAAAGGCTTGTTCGCACTGGCATTTCAGGGATTCTTCATGATGGTCTGCGTGGGAATTTATGCAGTTTTAGTAAATGCAATGACCATATCCAGTGACCTTCATGCAGCAATGTTTTCAGTAGCGGCTTATACCGTGATTCTTGCATTTTCATTATTCAAGACCGGAAGCCTTAGCAAATCAATATTCAATGCCCATTAGCGGGCAGGAAAGGAGCGCATACCATGGCGTATGTACCAGTACCAAAAGACCTTACCAAGGTCAAAACAAAAGTAGCGTTAAATCTGACAAAGCGGCAGTTGATTTTCTTTTCACTTGCCGCAGTTGTGGGAATTCCGTTTTATCTGGTCATGAGAAAACCAATCGGTTCCAGTATCGCAGCCATCCTGATGGTAACGATCATGCTTCCGTTTTTCTTCATGGCAATGTATGAAAAAGACGGTCTTCCCTTTGAAAAAGTGGTGGCAAATATCATTCGACAGAAGTTTATCTGTCCGGCAGTAAGACCATATAAGACAGAAAATTTTTATCAGGAGATTTCCACCCTTGTGAAAAAGGAGGGTGTGCCGGATGGCAAAAAAGACAAAGCAGGAGGCTCAGCAGGAGCGTCTGTCCCTGGCGGAAAAAAGAAACCGTCAGGAAAGAAGAAACAAAAAAAGCAGAAAAGAAAGAGAACAGGAAAAGCGTAAGAAGAAACAGGAGCGGGACCGCAGGAAACAGAAAAACATTCCTACAACTGCACAGCAGAGTATTCCGTATATTCGGATGCTGCAGGATGGTATCTGCCAGGTGACAAAGACCTTTTTCTCTAAGACAATTCAGTTTTATGACATCAACTATCAGCTTGCTTTAAATGAGGATAAGACCACGATATTTGAAAATTACTGTGATTTCTTAAATTACTTTGATTCTTCCATCAGTGTGCAGCTATCCTTTATCAATCAGCAGGTGGATGTAGCAGAATTTGAGAAAAGTATTGATATTCCTGATCAGAACGATGACTTCAATGCCATTCGTGAAGAGTACCGTACTATGCTGAAAAATCAGCTTTCCAAGGGAAATAATGGTCTGGTAAAGACAAAGTATATCACTTTTGGAATCGAAGCAGAAAGCCTGAAGGTGGCAAGACCAAGGCTTGAAAGAATCGAAACAGATATCTTAAACAACTTTAAGGTTCTGGGAGCACAGGCACATCCCTTGAATGGACTGGAAAGGCTGGAGATCATGTATCATGTGTTCAACCAGGATCGGATTGAACCATTTAAGTTCCAGTATAAGATGCTTCCGGAAACAGGATTAAAGACCAAAGATTTTATTGCACCGACTTCCTTTAACTTTTCCAAGAATCAGACATTTTTGATGGGAAGAACGATGGGAAGTGTAAGTTACCTGCAGATTCTGGCACCGGAGCTGACAGACCGGATGCTTGCAGACTTCCTGGATGTAGATGACAGCATCAATGTCAACATTCATATCCAGTCTATTGATCAGAGTTCAGCGATCAAAATGATCAAGAGCAAGATTTCAGATCTGGATAAGATGAAGATTGAAGAGCAGAAGCGGGCAGTACGTTCCGGTTATGATATGGACGTGCTTCCGTCGGACCTTGTGACTTATGGAGAAGAGGCGAAGAACCTGTTGGAAGATCTGCAGTCCAGAAATGAGAGGATGTTCCTTGTAACGGTTCTGGTAATGAATACCGCAAAGAAGCGTCAGAAGCTGGATAATAATATTTTCCAGGTGCAGGGAATCGCGCAGAAATATAACTGTTCCTTAAAACAGTTGGATTATCAGCAGGAAGCAGCACTTATGTCCTGTATTCCGCTGGGAGTCAATCGGATTGAAATCCAGAGAGGGCTTACCACATCTTCAACAGCGATCTTCGTGCCATTTACGACACAGGAACTGTTTCAGGAAGGGGAAGCTCTTTATTATGGATTGAATGCATTATCCAACAACATGATCATGGTTGATCGGAAACGTCTGAAGAACCCGAATGGACTGATTCTTGGTACACCTGGTTCCGGTAAGTCCTTCTCAGCAAAGAGAGAGATTACGAACTGTTTCCTGATCACAGAAGATGATATCATCATCTGCGATCCAGAAGCCGAGTATTCTCCATTGGTACAGGCACTGCATGGGCAGGTGGTGAAGGTTTCACCGGTATCTGATCAGTATATCAATCCAATGGATCTGAATCTGAATTATTCTGAGGAAGACAATCCACTGTCACTGAAAGCAGATTTTATTCTGTCTTTGTGTGAATTGATTGTTGGAGGAAAGAATGGACTGGAGCCGGTAGAAAAGACCATCATTGACCGTTGTGTACGGTTAGTCTATCAGGAATACCTTGCCGATCCAGTACCGGAGAAGATGCCAATCCTGGAGGATTTATATAATCTTCTGAGAAAACAGGAAGAGCCGGAAGCACAGCGACTGGCCACTTCATTGGAGATCTATGTTACAGGTTCATTGAATGTATTTAATCATCAGACAAACGTGGATATCAATAACCGCATTGTCTGCTTTGACATCAAAGAATTGGGAAAACAGCTGAAAAAGATTGGGATGCTCGTCATTCAGGATCAGGTCTGGAACAGGGTAACGATGAACCGTTCTGCCCATAAATCCACCAGATACTATGTGGATGAGTTCCATCTTCTCTTAAAAGAGGAGCAGACCGCAGCTTATAGTGTGGAGATCTGGAAGAGATTCCGTAAATGGGGTGGTATCCCGACAGGAATTACCCAGAACATTAAGGATTTATTGTCTTCCAGGGAAATCGAGAATATTTTTGAAAACTCTGATTTCATTTATATGCTCAACCAGGCTTCCGGAGACAGGCAGATTCTTGCAAAACAGCTGAATATCTCACCAACCCAGCTGTCCTATGTAACCAACAGTAATGAGGGGGAAGGACTTTTGTTCTATGGAAATGTCATTATCCCATTTGTAGACAGATTCCCGAAGAATTCTCTCTATAAAATCATGACAACCCGCTTGGAGGAAACTTCCGAAGCAGGTTAAATCAAAGGAGAAAACAATGTTACGAGCAATTTCATATGTATTAACTTTTAGTGGCGGTGCTGTTTTCGGCATCGCTTTTCTCTGCTTATTACAGGCAGGGAAAGGGTATCCGAAGAAGGAGGAGTAAGTAGTGGCAGAACAGAGAATGAAAGTCAGGGACAAGAAAGTCCAAAAGATGACCAAGGATGGTCTGGTGGAAGAAAACCTGACAGATAAATCTTCTGTTCGTGTCAGTAACCGTGCCAGTGATGTGCAGATGGGAAGAAAACAGGGGGAAAAAGAAGAAAACCTTGTGGATAAGTCTCCCCGCCAGTCTGAACGGAGTGGGAAAAATATTCGTCCCTCTGTGCAAAAATCCAGAGATGCACCGGAACTGATACGGACAGAGAAGCAAAGTGAGGATTTTGGACAAAATAGAAAGCAGCAAAACCGGAAAAGGATTCGTGCTGAAGTCGGAAAAGAATCCAGACTTGCAGAAAAATCTGAAGCCGGACAGTCAGGGAGACTGAAAGAAAAACGTGCTGATCTATCAGAAAACAGAGGAGACGGCCGGAGAAATCAGACAGGTGGAAGCAAAAAGCCAAAACAAAAGCAGCGTTTGAAGTTTGCTTATGAGGAAACTGGTGCTTCTGTGAAAAATGACAAAGATATGGAGAAATTGAACCAGATGGATACGGATGGAGTCAATTTCCGCCATCAAAAACAGAAGGAAAAAGCCAAAAAGTTTTCTTATGAGGAAGCCAAAAAGAAAAAGGAAGCTAAGCAGCATTCCAAGAAGGCACAGGTCTATCGGGCAAATGAAGGGGAAGCTCCTGGAAAGAAGAAATCCCGCCTGAAGTTTGGCGAAGGGGAATCTGTGAAAACAGAAAAAGCTTCTGTTGTCAAGAAAGCAGGAAGTGCAACTTCCGTAGCATTGCACCGTGAGATCAGCAAAAATGAAGACGATAATGCGGCGGTAGAAGGTGCTCATAAGTTAGAAGAAAGCGGCGAAGGTGTTTACTGGCTGGAACAGAGAAGTGCCAGACGCAGGAAACAGAGGGCATTCAGAAAAAGAAGCAGACTTGAAAGACAGGCAGAGAAACAGACACAGGCGGCAGCCCGTCAGGAGCAGAAGAAACTGAAAAAACAGATTCAGAAGCAACAGATCAAACGGGATTATGCCAAAGCGAAGCGAAGTGAACAGACAGTAGGAACAGCTACAAAAGGTACGATTGATTATATCAAGAAGATTGGCGGCAAAGTCACCAACTTTTTTAAAGAAAACCGGAAGGTGTATATCAGTGTAGTAGTTCTGATCGGCTTGATGTTTCTGATCATAACGAATGTCACGTCTTGCTCTGCAGTGTTTTTACAAAATGTGATCACTTATACCGGAACCAGTTATCTGTCATCGGATCAGGCAATCCGGGAAGCGGAACTGTATTACACACAGCTGGAAGCTAATCTGCAAGAGCGGATCAACAACATGGAATCTGAAGAACCGGGACATGAGGAATACCGATATGATATCGGACCTATTGAGCATGATCCGTTTATCCTGATCAGTTATCTGTCTGCAAAGTATGAAGAATTTACTTTTGAACAGGTCAAGCCGGAGCTGGATGCTTTGTTTGCAGAGCAATATCATCTGACTACGGAAGCAGTGAATGAAACCGTGACGGAGACAGCAACGGTGAGGGTGGGAGAATCTTTGGGACAAGTTGTTACAAGTGGATATTGTAACTGTCCAATCTGTTGTGGTGTTTGGAGCGGTGGTCCAACTGCCAGCGGAGCATATCCGACTGCCAATCATACCTTAGCGGTAGATGCTTCCAATCCGTTTGTACCAATGGGAACAAAAGTAGTTATGAATGGTGTCGAATATACCGTAGAAGATACCGGAGCTTTCGCAAGATACGGTGTACAGTTTGATGTCTATTATGATAATCATGCGGCAGCATCTGCACATGGACATCAGACATGGGAATGTTATCTTGCAGATGATAACGGAAGCAATGAAGTCGAAGTGACCAGAACCAGAGATGTGGACACGCTGAATGTAACATTGACCAGTGGAAACCTAATGTCTATTTGTCAGGATAGGCTTGGATTCTTCCAGAAAGAACTGTTCAGTGCCTATAACGATACGAAAGGTAATTTACAGATGTTTGCGACACCGGTTGATTTTAACTGGTATTCCAGTGTGACCAGCTATTATGGATATCGGATTCATCCAATTTCAGGAGCAAATCAGTTACACAATGGTATGGATATCGGAGCACCGGAAGGGACAAAAGTAATGGCTGGGCTGACCGGAACAGTTACAACTTCTGATTATAACGACAGCTATGGCAATTATGTTGTGATCAAGGACAGTAAAGGCTATGAACTGCGGTATGCACATTTAAGCAGCCGGAGTGTATCTGCAGGAGCATCCGTCACGAAAGGTGATGAGATAGGTCTTGTAGGAAATACTGGAAATTCTACAGGAAGCCATCTTCACATTGAACTTCTGAAAAATGGAGAGCGGTTAAACCCGATCTTTTATCTGGAAACAGGAGAAGGGGCAGGCTTTGGCAGCAATGAATATACCAGTGAGGCAGCACAGCGTTTGTTAAATGAAGCAGCGAGATATCTTGGGACACCGTATGTATGGGGCGGATACTCTCCTAGTGGATTTGACTGTTCTGGATTTGTAAGTTACTGCCTGGTTCATTCTGGGGTTAGAAACACCGGAAGGTTGACAGCACAGGGATTGTACAACATTTGTACACCTGTATCACAGTCAGATGCACAGCCGGGAGATCTGATCTTCTTTACAGGAACCTACGATGCAGGAGAACCAGTAACGCATATCGGAATCTATGTGGGCAATGGTCAGATGATCCATTGTGGGCATCCGGTTCAGTATACGTCCATCAGCTCTCCATACTGGCAGAGCCATTTTTATGGATTCGGGCGATGGTAAAGAAAAGGGCGGTGTAACAGCCGCCCGGAAAGGAGAAGAGATGAAAAGTCTTGAAAAAGCAACGGCAGATTATGAGAAAGCCAAGGAAAAAATGGAAGCATCCAAAGCCAGATATGAAGCAGACTTAAAGCGGTTCAAGGCTGCGGAGATTGCAAAAACAGAAGCGGAAAATCTGGAAATTGTAAAAATTATCCGTGCAATGGATATGAGTATTCCAGAGCTGGAAGCTTTCAAAAAGAGAATGAAAAATGAACTGCCCGGCAGGGTAGAAATACAGAAGGAGGAAACAAGGTTTGATGATGAATTTAGAGAAGATGAAACAGAAGAAATCTAAAAATAGCGTGAAAAAAGGATTGCTTGCAGCAACGACATTTCTTTGCCTGACAACACCTTTGCTCCAGACACAGATTGCTTATGCAGCTGAAAATACCACACCTGCAATCACGATTGAGAAACCGGATGGCTGGAAACAGGGAGAAACAACCATTACTGTTACGGTAGATGCCAGTCATATGCCGGAAGGTTTCTCGATAGCAAAGATTGAAGCAAAAGCTGGAAAAGATGGAAGTTGGCAGGATGTAACCGGAAGCGGAAGTATCACGATTACTGGAAACCAGACGGTATACGTGCGTGTGACAGATGGTGAGGGGAAGGTCTATGAGCAGAATCGCTCTATTAAGTGTTATGACACGGAAAAGCCGACACTCTCTGCTTCCCTGACAGATGGTGTGCTGACGATTCAGGGGAATGATACAGTATCCGGGATTACTGCAGTAACAGTTAATGGCACCACTTATACAGATCTGAAGGATGGAATGCTGAGAGTGCAACTGACACAGAAAGATTTTACAACAAAACAGATTGAAATCACGGTAACGGATGGTGCCGGAAATACTTCTGAGAAATATGTACTGCAGAATCCTTATTATGAATGGGCAAAGAAGCAGGCAGAGAAACAGAAAACTTCCAGTGAAAGTAATGGTGCAATGGCAACTACGACCAGTGCAGATGCAACTGGGACTGAGAAAACAACGACTTCACCACTTCCACAGGATGCACAGGCTTCTGAGCCAACAGATGCAAAAGGAACCGTGGATGATCGGACAGTAACAGGTATTGAGGAACAGCTTAATAAAGAAGGCGAGACAGCAGATTCTGTTACCAAAACAGCTACGGAAGGCACAAAAGAGTTTTATACCATTTCGACTAAGAGTGGTAAGATTTTCTATCTGATTATTGACAATTCAAAATCTCAGGATAATGTGTATTTTCTTACAGAAGTCAGTGAAAAAGATCTGATGAACTTTACACTTTCTGATTCGGTGACACTTCCGGAAGTAGATACGGTTTATGCAGAACCAGAGAAAAAAGCAGAGGAAGAAAAGCCGGAAACGACAGAGTCAGCCGAGAAAGATAAGGTAGAGGATGATATTCAGATGCCTGAAGATAAAAGTCCATTTGGAACGTATCTTTTGATTGCACTGGTTGCAGTCGGAGCTGCGGCAGGAGGATATTACTTCAAAGTCTATAAACCAAAGCATGAATATGATGACGAGGATGAGATGGAAGAGGATGAAGATGAATCCGAAGATTCAGAGTCAGAAAAACGGGAAGTAGACGATGCAGATGAGCAGGAAGAAAGTACAGAACCGGAAATCCTGAGAGATGAAGATTTTGACGATAATGTGCTGGAAGATGAAGAAGAGGAGCAGGAGTAAATGAAATTAGTGATTGCAGAAAAGCCATCGGTTGCGATGGCACTGGCTTCCGTGCTTGGAGCCAGAACAAGAAAAGATGGCTACGTGGAGGGAAACGGTTATATCGTTTCCTGGTGCGTAGGACATCTGGTTGGATTATGCGATGCATCGGAATACGATGAAAAATATAAAAAATGGAGATATGAAGATCTGCCGATTGTGCCGGAATGTTGGAAACACAAGATTTTGGAGGGTACAAAGAAGCAGTTTGGAATCTTAAAGAAACTGATGAGAGATTCCCAAGTAGATGAGGTGATCTGTGCTACTGATGCAGGACGTGAAGGAGAGTTAATCTTTCGTTTGGTGTATGAGCAGGCAGGATGCAAAAAGCCGATGAAGCGGCTTTGGATCTCTTCTATGGAAGAACAGGCAATTAAAGATGGATTTGCGTCATTAAAAGACGGTTCGTGTTATGACAGTCTCTATCAGTCAGCACTTTGCAGGGCAAAGGCAGACTGGCTGGTGGGAATCAATGCGAGCCGTCTTTTTTCCGTTCTGTATAACCAGAATCTGAAAGTTGGAAGAGTACAGACACCAACACTTGCTATGATCGTGGATCGAAATCAGAAGATCAAGGAATTTACCAAAGAGAAATATTATATGGCTCATATCAAGTTTGACGATATGGATGCGGTAACAGAGCATTTTCAGAAAAAAGAAGATGCAGATAAAGTGGCTGAGGACTGCTTAGAGCGGATGTGCGAAGTGGAAAAGGATGATGTGAAAGAGAAAACGGTCCGCCCTCCAAAACTCTATGATCTGACAACCCTGCAGAGGGAAGCAAACAGAATGTTTGGTTATACCGCACAGCAGACACTGGATGCCGTGCAGGAGATGTATGAGCAGAAGCTTGTCACTTATCCGAGAACAGACAGCCAGTATCTGACAGATGAGATGGGAGAAAGCACAGAAACTCTGATTCAGATGTTACTTGGAAAAATGTCATATGCCGAAGGTCTGGGATATCAACCGGACGTGAGTAAGGTATTAAATTCAAAGAAAGTATCCGATCACCATGCGATTATCCCAACCATGGAAGTAGCAAAGGCAGATATTGGTGAACTGAAAGAACGAAGCCGCAAGATTTTGTATCTGATCAGTGCCAGGGTACTGACAGCAACTGCAGATCTTTATATTTATGAAAGCCATAAATGCCAGATCACCTGTAATTATCATACGTTTTATCTCACAGCAAAGAAAACAAAGCAGGAAGGATTCAAGGTGATCGAAAATAAATTAAAACAGTTCTTTGGCGTAAAGAGTGAGAAAGAAGAGCCGGAACTGGATATCTGGGCAGGCAAGCATTATGGTCCCTGTGATTCTTTTGTATCGGAGCATTTTACACAGCCACCGAAACAGTACACAGAAGATACCCTGCTTTCTGCAATGGAACGTGCAGGAAATGAAGAACTGACCGAAGATACGGAAAAGAAAGGACTTGGCACACCGGCAACAAGGGCAGCAATCATTGAAAAACTGATTCAGTCTGGCTTTGTGAAAAGGGAAAAGAAAAATCTGGTGCCGACAGATGATGGAAATGTGCTGATTACGGTTCTTCCTGACGAGATAAAATCTCCGAAGATGACCGCAGAATGGGAGATGGCATTAAACCACATCGCTCAGAATACAGAGACAGCAGATGAATTTCTAAATGGGATTACAGAGCTGATGCAGGAACTGGTTGCCAGATATCAGGGTATTTCAGAAGAAAAGAAAGATCAGTTTCAGAGAAAAGCAAAAGGAGAAGTCATTGGCAAATGTCCCCGCTGTGGAGCAGATGTCAGGGAAGGGAAAGTAAACTTTTACTGTTCTGACCGGAATTGTGCTTTTACCTTATGGAAGAATGACAAATTCCTTGCAAGCCAAGGGAAAAAGATGGATAAGGCGACAGCAAAGAAATTTCTGTCCAAAGGAAGAATCCATTATAAGGATCTGGTATCAAGAAAAACAGGGAGACAGTATGAAGCAACTGTGGAAATGGTTGATCCCGGTGAGGGAAATGTACAGTTTAATCTGATTTTTCCACAACGATAAGTAGTGTATTGCAGGCAGTCTAAGGACTGTCTGTTTTTAATACAAGTAATATGAAAGAGAGGACCTTAGCATGAAGAAAAAAGGTAATTTTAGAAAAGTAGTATCTGGCTTGCTGGCAGGCATGACAATGCTTAGTGCAGTGTTGTCTCCGATGACTGCATATGCAGCGGAGATCCAGCCAGAGGAAATACCTCCACTTTATGAAGAAGTGAAAGACCTTCTGGATGAAGATGAGGTGGTGACTGCCAAAGATTATGAAATTGAAACAGGCAGTGTATTTGATGTGAAATCAGACTTTACAGGACTGGAAATCAAGGATGATAACAAGGTCAAAGTCACATTTGAGGAAGCAAAGAATGATAAGAATGAGGATTTTACGACAGATCATGCGGACACTTACAAAGCGGTCTATTATGTGGAACCGGTAAATCAGGAGCATCCGAAGTACCAGATCAGCCGAAACCTGATTGTGCGTGAGAAAGAAACAGAAGTACAGACAGAGGCGGCAGGGAGTGAAGCAGTGATTGAATCCGAAACAGTTGGCAGTGAACAGCAGGCAGAGGAAGCGGAGGATTCCGAAGCAGACTCGGAATTGCTTCCAACAGAGGAAGTGACGGAAAGCGAGCTCGAAGAATTTGATTCTCAGGCAAGCGAACTATTACCGGACATGGAAGAAGATACTGAAAATACAACAGATCCGGAAACAGGTCTTACAGTATCGGATGCAATGGAGCAGGCGGAAGAAGAAGGAATTGATTTATATGCCATGGAAGCTGGTGAAACAGTCACTTTTATGGCAAAGACAAGTGCAAGAAGTGTACAGAAAGTATCTGTTACCAGAGGAACACTGTATCGTTATGCAGATTATGGTTATGGTTCTTATCTGACCTATCAGTATACGGTTCAGTTTGGAAATGTATCTGCGACTGCTTACTGTGTACAGCCATCAAAACCGGGACCAGGAACAGGTAATTATACCATTAGTAAAGTCGGAGATGGAAAAACATTAGCTAAGGTATGTTATTACGGAACCAAGGCAGCAGGAGATGAAGGATTTTTTACAGAAGAGAATGGTTATGGAAATCTTAGTGCTGGAGCAAAATTCATTCTTGTCCATCTGGCGGCTTCGTATGCTAATGGAAGTGGCGATGCTTTTTCCGGAGCGAATAGTACAGCCAAGAATTTAGCAATGAAATTGTATAATTATTGTGTTTCACAGCCGGAAATACCGGATGTAGCAATGTCATTTTCTGATGCAGATGTAAAAGCTTATGTGGATGGCAATTCACAGAGAACTAAAGATATTACATTCAAAGCAGATAAGCTACAGACAATTACGATGAAGCTTCCGTCTGGTGTGAAACTTCATAATCTGAGTACAGGCACAACAAGTAAAGCCGGTGCAAGTGTAGAGATTTGCGGAGGAACAGAATTTTATCTTTCTGCACCACTGACACAGGTGAGTGACGTGGCACAGAGCTGGTCTTCTACAATGAAGGGAAGTATTACAAAAGATTACTCTGCTTATAAAATCACCACCGGATCTGATACGCAGGATCTTGCGTTGGTATTTGGTGAAGGTGTAACAGATGAAAAATATATTGACTTCAAAGTAACCTGGATTGAGCAGGCTACGATCGAAATCGTAAAGAAAGACGATACAGCGGATGTTAATCTTGCAGGTGCAGTGTTTGGTGTATACAGTGATGAGGCTTGTACAAAGCTGATCACTCAGATGCCGGCAACAGATAAAAATGGAAAATCCTCTGTTACGATCATTAAGACACAGGATACCGTTTATCTGAAAGAGATCACAGCACCACAGGGATATGTGGTAAACGCAACGGCAACAAATGTGAAACTGGTAGCAAGTAAGATCTCGGCTGTGACCGTGGAAAACAAGGAACAGCTGGCAGAACTTACCATTTATAAAGAAGGACAGGTTCTGACAGGAGCAGAGGTCAGTGAGAGCGGAACTGTATTTCAGTATGAAAACCGTAGACAGAAAAATGCTGTTTATAACGTGTATGCCGGAGCGGATATCGTTACTGCTTATGGCACAAAAGTGTACAGCAAAGGTGATCTGGTAAAAGAGAACCTGACTACCGGAGAGAATGGTTCTGTTACACTGAAGAACCTGCATCTTGGAACCTATGTGGTAAAAGAAGCAAAAGCACCAGACAATTTCTATAACGGCAATGAAGAAAAGTCAGTGACTCTGACTTATGCCGGACAGAATAAAGAAGTTGTATTTGCAGATGTGACTTTTAACAACGAGAGACAGAAAGCAGCTGTTTCTGTAGTAAAACAGGATAAAGACACCAGGAAACCACTGAAAGACGGTATTTTTGCTCTGTATGCATCCGATGATATCAGAAATGCAGACGGAACCGTTGTTGTGAAAAAAGGAACGCTGATTGAGAAAGCAACTACTGGCGTAGATGGAACTGCAAAATTCACAGCAGATCTTCCGATTGGATATTCCTATTCTGTAAAGGAAGATCAGGCACCGGAAGGTTATGTAAGAAATACAGAAGATGTGTATACGTTCAAGTTTTCTTACACCAATGATAAAGAAGCAACCGTATCTTTTGCCCATACCTTCAGCAATGACCGTGTGACAGCAAAGATCAATCTTTATAAGGTGGATAAAGAGACAGGAAAAGCAGTACCGCAGGGAGATGCCACACTGAAAGGTGCAGTTTATGGACTGTATGCCCGTGAAGATATTGTGCACCCGGATGGAGCAACGGGAACTATTTATAAAGCAGGAGAGCAGGTAGCTTCTCTTACAACAGATGACAAAGGACAGGCTTCTGTAAATGGCTTATATCTTGGCAAATATTATTTCAAAGAGATTACTCCGCCGACCGGATACCTGGCAGATGCAGAAGAGCATGATCTTACGTGCAGTTATGAAGGAGATATGACAGCAGAAGTAAAAAGAGAGTGTACTTCCAGTGAGCAGGTCATCAAGCAACCATTCCAGATCATCAAAGCAGCCAACAATGGAAAGACAGATGCAGATCTGTTATCCGGAGCTGGATTTACAGTTTATCTGAAAACTTCCCTTACAAAGAAAGCAGATGGAAGTTATGATTTTGATTCTGCCAAACCTGTAGTGAGTGGCGAAAATGGAGCAACTGAGATTTTTACAGATAAAAAAGGATATGCCTGCAGTATTCCATTACCATTTGGAAGCTATATCGTGCGTGAAACTACAACACCGCACAACTACAAGCCAGTCGATGATTTTGAAGTGAATATCACAGAGCATCATCCAAATGAGCCGCAGATCTGGCGTGTGCTTCTGGATGAAGAGTTTAAGGCAAAACTGAAAATCGTGAAAAAAGACGATGAAACAAAAAAATCCGTCCTGATTGCAGGAACAGAATTTAAAGTGTACGACCTTGACAACAAAAAGTACGTGGAACAGGTAACAACTTACCCAGTGACAACCACTCACAAGTCCTATTTTACCGACAGTCAGGGATATCTGATCATGCCGAAGAATCTGAAAATCGGACATTACCGGATTGAGGAAGTCAATGCACCGGAAGGGTACACAATCAACAAGAACTATGTAGAGATTGCAGTGGATGCAAACACAGCATACCAGATGGATTCTGAGAGCGGAGATGCCATTATTACGGTAGATTATGAGAACCATCCAGTAAAAGGAAAGCTGACAATCTATAAAAAAGGTGAGATGCTGACCGGATTTAAAAAGGATTTTGTTTATGAAGAAAGATACCTGAAGGGTGCGGAATTTAATGTCTATGCAGCTGAAAATATCTATACACCGGATTATCAGAAAGATGAAAACGGAAACAGGCAGCTGATCTATGCGAAGGATGCACTGGTAACAACTGTTACGACCGGGGAAAATGGAAAAGCAGTTGCAGAGAATCTGCCGCTTGGTTCTTACTATGTGGTAGAAAAGACTGCACCGGAAGGATTCGTTCTGAACCATGACAGATCAGAAGTCGCATTTGTCTATGCCAATCAGGATACACCTGTGATCGAACAGGAAGTGACTGTTGGTGATGACCGACAGAAAATTGCGATCCAGGTAGAAAAACAGGATGCAGAAAATGGTGCAACCGTAGCAGGGGCTGTCTTTGGTATCTATAACAAAGAGGATATCAAGGCAGATGGAAAAGTGATTGTGAAAGCAGATACACTCTTACAGAAAATGACTTCTGATAATGATGGTCTTGCAGCATGTACGCTGGATCTGCCACTTGGACAGTATTATGTGAAAGAGTTAAAAGCACCGGCGGGATTTGTATCCTCTGATGAAATTTTGAATCTGGATGCTTCTTACCAGGGACAGGATGTGAAGACAGTAAAAATGAAAACAGTGAAAAAGAACCAGCCGACAACAGTAGAAATCACAAAATCTGATGTAACAACAGGTGTGGAACTGGATGGGGCAAAACTCACCGTTCTTGATAAAGAAGGAAATGTTGTGGATCAGTGGATTTCTGTAAAAGATCAGCCACATGTGATCAAACGACTGACAGTTGGAGAGGAATACACCCTTCGTGAGGAAATGGCACCTTATGGTTATCTGAAAGCAACGGATGTGAAGTTCACGCTGGAAGATACCGCAGAGATTCAGAAAGTAGAGATGAAAGATGAAGTACCGACAGGACTTCTGATTATCAACAAAAATGGAGAGTTTTTGGATAAAGTGACACTTCTGGACAATGTAAAAGGTACTGTGGAGCATCTCTTTGAATATGTAATTGGAAGTCTTACAGATGTAACTTTCGATGTATTTGCTGCGGAAGATATCAAAGCGGCAGATGGTGTCAGTGAAGATTATTTCAAAGCAGATGAAAAAGTAGGAACCATTACTACGGATTCCAATGGTATTGCACAGATGGGAGATCTACCGGCTGGCAAGTACTATGTGAAGGAAGTAAAAACTGCCCATGGTTATGTGCTGGACGGAGAGCCGAGATATGTTGATCTTTCCTACCGTGATCAGGACACACCAGTCATTACTTATGATGAGAAATGGCAGAATGCCCGTCAGAAAGTAAAGGTTACGGTTGTGAAGAAAGAAAAAGATACAGACCGTGTCCTTGCAGGTGGTGTCTTCGGTCTTTATACCAGTGAAGATATCAAAAATGCAAAGGGCGAGGTACTCCTTGAGAAAGACAGTCTGATCGAGCAGCGAGTAACGGATGAAAAAGGACAGATTACTTTTACGGCAGATCTTCCGGTAGATGGAAAATACTATGTGAAAGAAATCTTTGCGCCGGACGGATTTGTTACAACAGAAGAAGTACAGGAATTTACCTTTGAATATGCCGGAGAAGACCAGGCAGAAGTAAGCTATGACTTTACTTTTGAAAATCAGCCAACCACAGTGGAGCTGTCCAAAACAGACCTGACAACAGGTAAAGAACTTCCAGGTGCACACCTGAAAATAACGGATTCAGATGGCAATACAGTAGATGAATGGACTTCTACGGAAGAATCCCATGTGATCAAAGAACTGGTTGTTGGTAAGAAATACACCATGACAGAGACAAAACCGGCAGATGGATATGTCACTGCAGAAAGTATTACTTTCACAGTAGAGAATACAGCAGAGGTTCAGAAGCATGAGATGAAAGATGATGTGACAAAAGTAGAGATCAGTAAGACTGATATCACAGGAGAAACTGAGATTCCAGGTGCGAAACTGACGATTCTCGATAAGGATGATCAGGTAGTAGAGAGCTGGACTTCCACAGAGAAAGCACACTATATCGAAAAACTGCCAATCGGTAAATATACCTTACGTGAAGAGCAGGCACCGAAAGGATATCTTATGACTGCTGATGTGACATTTGAGGTGAAAGATACCGGAGAAATCCAAAAAGTGGTTATGAAAGATGATACTGCTAAGGGAAAATTGATTCTCAATAAGACAGATAAATCGTCAGGAGAACCACTGAAAGGGGTAGAATTTGAACTCCGTGACAGCAAAGGAAAAGTTCTGGAAACCTTAAAGACAGATGCTGCCGGTCATGCAGAAAGCAAGCTGTATGAGATTGCCACATTTAAGAATGGCAAATATGATACCGCTATCAAGTATTATCTGGTGGAAACAAAAACACTGGACGGATACACACTGGATCAGACCAAGCATGAAGTGACATTCGCCTATGCAGATGACAGTACGCCGGTTGTAGAAGTCACTTTTAATCTGACAAATGAGAAACCGGAAGTTCCAGAAACACCGAACACACCGGATACACCACAGTCCCATGAAGAGACAAAAGTATCAAATGCACCAAAAACAGGTGACAGCACGAATATTTGGCTGCCGATTCTGCTTCTGGTAATCTCCACAGGAGGTATGGCAGGACTTTATATCTGCAGAAAAAGGAAAAACAAATAAGGAAACCAACGGTTATGATTGGGAGCTTCTATGTGAGGCTCCCTTTTTCATACAAAAAAATCACAGAAAGGAACAGAAAACTATGATGAAAGCAATGGAAAAAAGACAGGAAGCACGAAAAAACCAGGAGAAAACTTTAAAGAGAATGATGGCTTATCAGAAGAAAGCCGAGCAGATGGTCAGCAGAAAAAGAATGAACCATCACATGATCAGAAAGGGGTAAAAGCGTATGATGAACAGAAAAGAATTTTATGAATATGTCAAAGACAATGTAAAGGAGTATCTGCCAGAGTCGTACAAGGACGCAGAAATTAAACTGCAGGAAGTAGTTAAGAATAATGGGTTAAAGCTGACAGGAATTACCATTCCAAAAGGGAACCAGAGAACAGTGCCAACGGTATATCTGGATTCTCTTTATCAGAAATATGTAAATGGAAAAGATGCCGATTCCTGTGTGGGTGATGTAGCCGATATGCGTATTGAGGCACAGGATAAAGCAGAATTTATTGACATGGGAGTACCTGATATTTTCGATTATGAGAAAATGAAGGATAAATTGCAGGTGAGAATCTGTGACCGAGAATGGAATGAAGAACGCCTGGCAGATAAAGTGGTTACAGAACACGGAGATTTCGATGCTTATTATGCAGTAAATTTGAAAGAAAATGAAAATGGAATCGGCAGTATTCCGGTAACTATTTCGCTGATGAATGAATGGGGAGTATCTGCCGAACAGATTCAGACAGACGCAATGGCGGCAGACCAGAATCGTGGTGTTGTTCTGATGGACATGAATGAAATGGTAAAATCTATGATTTTCGGTGGAGAGCCGGAAAATCTTCTGCATGAAAAACTGGATATTGAAGCAATCGAAAATCCAATGTTCTGTCTGACAAATACACAAAAAATGAATGGTGCTTCACTGTTATTGCAGGAAGATATTCGTAAGCAGATTGGCGAGTGTCTTGGCAGTGATTATTTTGTTCTTCCATCTTCAATTCATGAGGTGCTGATTCTTCCGGATAATGGGATGCTTGAAGTACCAGAATTAAATGCCATGGTAAAAGAAGTCAATGAGACGCAGGTAGAAAGACAGGAACAGCTTTCAGATAAGGTTCAGTTCTGTGATGGAAAGACAGCAGTCATGGAAAATGCGGAACGCAGGGAAACACGTCTGGAGAAAGCGAAAGAAGCAGAAAAAGTAACCGCAAAAACCGAAGCAAAAGGTGGAATCCATGGAAAGCTGGAAAAAGCCAAGGCAGAGATCAAGGCAAAAGGGGCAGATACAATCCCAAAGGATAAGGCGAAAGACCTTGCCACAGTATTATAACGAGAAATAACGATAATTTAAGGGGACTGTGTTGAGCAGTCCTCACTTTTATATAGTAGGAGGAGAAAAGAATATGGATTGGTGTTTATATGGTGATGACAAACGAAAGGAAATGGATAGAGATTTAAAGCCGGAATATCTTTTGGATGACTTGCGGAGATATCAGGATGTATTTGGCGAAGAGTTTGGTGTAAAAGAGCTTCTTATGCTGGAGGACATCCGGGTAAAGGCTATGATTGCCGGAGCACTTGCAGATGTGCCGGAATTTCTTATTGATCAGATTGGAAAAGCAAATAACAGCAGTAATTTTCCTTCTATGACAAGGGCAATGGAACGGATTGCTGATGTTGTAGAAGAAAAATGGGAGGAAGAAAAGGAGTAGCACATGGCAAATAAATTATATGCAATGGAACAGCTGACGGAAGAGGTGGCAAAAGATGTAGCTGCCAGTCCGCAGGAATGGATGCGGTTCCTAAACACGGCATCCAGACTGTACAAATACACTTTTCCAGAACAGCTTTTAATTTATGCACAGCGGCCGGAAGCAACTGCCGTAGCATCCATGGAAATCTGGAATCAGAAGATGTACCGCTGGATCAAAAAGGGATCTAAGGGGATTGCCTTGATTGACAATACTTCCGGACCGAAAACAAAACTTCGTTATGTATTTGATGTGCAGGACACTTATAAAGTGCGGAATCTTGGAAAGGATCCTCAGTTATGGAATCTTCCGGTGGAAGGAGAACAGCTGGTGGCAGATTATCTGCAGGAGCAGTTATCACTGGAAGATATAGAAGGAGGACTTGCTGAAAGTCTGCATCAGGCAGCGAAGGAGAGTATGCAGGAATGGCTTCCAGATGCATTGGAAGAACTGAGACTGGATGTAACAGGGACATTTTTGGAAGAACTGGACGAACAGAATCAGGAAGTAGAATTCCGGGAACTGATGACCAATAGTGTCTGGTATGTATTACTAAACCGATGTGGGCTGGATGCACAGGAATATCTGGATGCAGAGGATTTTCGGCATATTACGGACTTCAATCAGCTGAAAGTATTAGGACATCTGGGAAGTGCAGTCAACGAGATCAGCAGACCAGTCCTGATGCAGATTGGACGGTATGTATTGAATGATCTGGAAAATGACCTGAAAACGGTTGCAAAAGAAAAAGAAGTAGTCTATAATGAGTTTAACACGTTAATTCGTGAAAGCATCAAAAAGAATGTTAGCAATAAAGATGAAAATAAGGAGGAAATTGTCAATGAGAGAGATCACTTACAGCCAGAACGGAGAGTATCAGATTCCAGATATCAGCCTGGAAGAGACGAGAGGAACGATCGGGAAATATGGAATGATGAGGAAAGAGTATCTGAGAAATCACAAGGTAGCAAGGTTCAACATTCTCACACTGCAGAACCGTCTGGACAGTCATCTGATGGAGATCGACAGTCAGGCAAGACAGAGAATAGACAACCTGATGAACGAACTTCTGGAGAAAGATCCAGCACCGGACAAGATGACAGACACAATGGCGTGGACCAGACACATGAACCAGATCAAAGCACAGGCAGAGGAACTGGTGATTCAGGAGATTATTTACAGTTAAGCCTGTTCCCAACAGAAGAGGAACAGTTAGGGGAAATAAGGAAAGCGGCAGCTGCACTTACACAGCCAGCCGCTTTTTTGATTTCAGATGATATTGTAAATGATATTCTTCGTACCGGAAGTGGAGGCAATAATACGCTTTTTCATATTACAGCAAAACTGATTGAAGGATTAGATCATGAAGAAATGCGAAAATTTCTGATCAGTGAGTATGGTACGGGTGGAAAAGGTTTTACCATCCGTGGACAGAAAATCAGTATCTGGTATGACAGCGATGGTATCCGTATCCGCCGTGGAGATTCCGCCAGACGTAATTTTGACCGTATGGTTACATGGGAGGAAGCAGCTGACCGCATTCGGGATATGTATGAGGAGGGGAATTATGTTTCCAACAGCATTTCCAATAATGCTATCGAAAAAGAACGGGAAGGAACAAGTATTCAATTAGCATTGCATTTTCGGGATACTAACAGAAATCCAGACGAGCGATTGTCTTATCAGGAATGGCAGGAAATAATCCTAGATTGCTTGCTTGAACCGGAAGCTATTCAGGAAATCTATGAGCGGTTTGAATATCTGCAGAAAGACATGGATGAAAATCCAGGGGAATATCATCAATGGGAAATTCAGAACAATCCAAAATTTTTTAGCCGTTTCCGTGACCTGCAGCGGGATATGTCCTGGCGGGATCAGAAACAGCAGGTAGAACGTCCGGAACTTTCTTTTATCACACAGGATGAGATTGACGCAGTATTAAGAAAAGGCGGCATTACGGCTGGTGGTCGTAACCGTATTTATGAATATTTCATGGAACATCATGATACAAAAGAAGCTGCGGATTTCCTGAAAAATGAATATGGAACAGGTGGTTCCTCACCGGGAATCATTGGAGCCTATCAGTCGGATGCGTCTCACGATGCGAAAGGCTTGCGATTGAGTAAAGGGAAAATCGGAAATCCGGATGTGACGGTTTTATTGAAATGGAACAAAGTTGCAGAGCGTGTTCGTCAGCTGGTTCGTAGTGATGATTACCTGTCACCGGAAGAAATGGAAAAGTATGAGGAAAGACAGGAAGCACAACGTCTGGCTGATCTGGAAGAAGCACAGCAGGCTCTTAACTCAGAAAATGATTTGGAAAATCCGCAGGAAGAACCAGTCCATGAAGTGCAGGAACAGGAAGATACCACAGAATCATTAGAGGAAACAGTATTCAATGAATCGGAAGCAGAAACGGAGTCTCCAATACAGCAGCTAGAAGAAATGGTTCCGGCAGGAAATTTTCATATCACGGATGATGAGCTTGGACAGGGAACACCGAAGGAGAAATTTCGAGCCAATATTATGGCTATCCAGCTGTTAAAGAAATGTGAGGATGAGAACCGTAATGCTACACTAGAGGAACAGGAAATCTTATCCAGGTACGTCGGCTGGGGAGGTCTTGCAGATGCATTTGATGAGACAAAAGCTGCATGGGAGACAGAATATCTGGAATTAAAGACGGTTCTTACACCAGAGGAATATGCTGCAGCCAGAGCTTCCACGTTAAATGCTCATTATACACAGCCGATTGTGATTGAAAGTATGTATCAGGTGTTGGAGAATCTGGGATTTACAAAAGGAAATATTCTGGAGCCGTCTATGGGAGTAGGGAACTTCTTTGGAATGATTCCGGAGAATCTAAACCAGTCCAAACTCTATGGTGTGGAACTGGATAGTATCAGTGGTAGAATTGCAAAGCTGCTTTATCCAGATGCCAATATTCAGATCAAAGGTTTTGAGAAGACAGATTATCCTAATGATTTTTTTGATGTGGCGATTGGAAATGTGCCATTTGGTGCATACAAGGTCAATGACCATCAGTATGATCGCTACAATTTCATGATCCATGATTACTTTCTCGCCAAGACGATAGATCAGTTACGTCCAGGTGGTGTGGCGGCACTGATCACAACAAAGGGAACTATGGATAAGGCGTCACCGGAAGTACGGAAATATCTGGCAGAGCGGGCAGATCTGCTAGGAGCAATCCGACTGCCGAACACAGCTTTTAAGGCAAATGCGGGAACAGAAGTCAGTGCTGATATCTTGTTTTTCCAAAAGAGGGAAAGCCTTACGAAAGAAATGCCGGAATGGATAAATCTGGATAGTGATGTCAATGGAATTACGGTCAATCAGTATTTTGTTCAGCATCCGGAAATGATTCTGGGTGAGATGAAAGAAGTGTCCGGTCCGTATGGTATGGAAACAACCTGTGCTCCATTGGAAGGAGCTGATTTGGAATTACAGTTACAAGAAGCTGTGAAACAAATTAAGGGAAGCATGGTACCGGCAGTAGATGTGGAAACAGAACTGGATGAGATGCCAGAGAGTATTCCGGCTGATCCGAATGTTAGAAATTACAGCTATACGGTGGTAGATGGTCAGGTATATTATCGTGTCAACTCTTTGATGAATCAGGTGAAAATGCCTGCAGCCACTGCAGAACGTGTAAAAGGCATGGTTGCAATCCGTGATACCGTTCGTGAGCTGATCGCCATGCAGATGGAAGAATTTGTCACAGACGAAGAAATCCAAAAACAGCAGGAAAAACTGAATCAGGTGTATGATACCTACACAGCAAAGTATGGAGTTATTGGAAGTAATGCTAATAAACGGGCATTTTCTGATGACTCTTCTTATTGTCTGCTGTGTTCCCTGGAAGACTTGAATGAAGATGGAACATTGAAGCGGAAAGCGGACATGTTCACCAAACGAACCATCAAAAAGGCGGTTGCTGTGACAAGTGTGGAGACAGCCACAGAAGCACTTGCTCTGTCTTTAAATGAAAGGGCTAAAGTAGATCTCCCATATATGGCACAGCTGACCGGAAAGACCGAAGAGAAAATTACAGAAGAGCTGGTTGGAGTTATCTTCAAAAATCCACTGACAGACCAGTGGGAAAGCGGAGATGAATATCTCTCCGGAAATGTTAGGGATAAATTAAATACTGCGAGAACTTTTGCAGAGAATCATCCGGAATTCACATCGAATGTGCGTGCACTAGAGGCAGTTCAGCCGAGAGATCTGGAAGCATCGGAGATTGAAGTGCGTATTGGAGCTACCTGGATTGAACCTTCGGATTATCAGGATTTTATGCAAGAAACATTGCATACACCATGGTATCTGCTTCAGAAAGAAATACAGGTGAAATTCTCTGAGGTAAATGGTGAGTGGAGGATTACAGGAAAGAATGCCGACAGTCCCCAAAATGCGTTTGCCTATGCAACGTATGGAACTGAGAGAGCAAATGCCTATAAGATTCTGGAAGATACCCTGAACCTGAAAGATGTACGCATCTATGATAAGAGTGTCAATGAAAATGGTGATGAGATCCGTGTCCTTAATAAGAAAGAAACCATGCTGGCATCACAGAAGCAGGATGCCATGAAAGCAGCATTTAAGGACTGGATTTTTAAAGACCAGCAGAGACGAGAGAGACTGGTAAAAGTGTACAATGAACGATTTAACAGCATCCGTCCCCGTGAATACGATGGCAGTCATTTAACTTTCCCAGGAATGAATCCGGAAATTGAACTTCGCCCACATCAGAAAAACGCTGTCGCACATCAGCTTTATGGAGAGAATGTGCTTCTTGCTCATGTAGTAGGAGCAGGGAAGACCTACGAAATGGTAGCGGCGGCAATGGAGAGCAAACGCCTGGGATTATCTCAGAAAAACCTCTTTGTCGTTCCAAACCATTTGACGGAGCAGTGGGGTGCAGAATTCCTGCAGTTATATCCGGGTGCCAATATCCTGGTGGCAACGAAGAAAGATTTTGAACCGGCAAATCGAAAGAAGTTCTGTGCCAGAATCGCTATGGGAAATTATGATGCTATTATCATTGGACATTCCCAGTTTGAGCGTATTCCAATCTCTGATGAACGTCAGGAAGCCATGTTGCGGAAGCAGATTGATGATCTGGAAATGGCAATTCAGAGTGCAAGGTATGAACAGGATGGCGGGCGTTATACCGTCAAACAGATTGAAAAGACCAGAAAGACACTGCAGACAAGGCTGGAAAAACTGAATCAGAAAGAGAAAAAAGATCAGGTAGTTACGTTTGAAGAACTGGGAGTGGATCACTTGTATGTAGATGAAGCACACAGCTATAAAAATGCGTTTCTTTATACAAAAATGAGAAATGTAGCCGGGATTGCACAGAACGAAGCACAGAAGTCGGCAGATATGTTCAATAAATGTCAGTATCTGGATGAGATTACCGGAGGAAAAGGCATTACCTTTGCTACGGGCACACCGATCAGCAACAGCATGACGGAATTATATGTTATGCAGCGGTATCTGCAGAACAGCAAATTACAAAATATGGGACTTGGATTGTTTGATTCGTGGGCCTCTACTTTTGGAGAAGTTGTAACGAGTATCGAGCTTGCACCCGAAGGAACAGGTTATCGAGCAAAATCAAGATTCGCCAGATTCTATAATATCCCGGAACTGATGAATATGTTCAAGGAGATTGCAGATATCAAGACTTCCGATCAATTAAAGCTTCCAGTGCCGGAAGCGGAATATGAAACAGTGGTGCTGAAACCAACGGAACAACAGAAAGAAATCGTAGAAAGCCTTGGAGAACGTGCAGAAGTTGTTAGAAACGGTGGAGTAGATGCCTCCGTTGATAATATGCTGAAAATCACCAATGACGGAAGAAAATTAGCACTGGATCAGCGTTTAGTGAACGAACTATTGCCAGATAATCCGGAAAGTAAAATAGCAGTCTGTGCAGAGAAAAGCTATGAAATCTGGAAAGATACAGCAGCACAGAAATCAGCACAGTTGATTTTCTGTGATTTGAGCACACCGAAAGGCGATGGCAGTTTCAATGTTTATGATGACTTGAAGAAGAAACTGATGGAGAAAGGTGTACCGGAAAAAGAGATTGCTTTTATTCATGATGCAAATACAGAAGCAAAGAAGACGGAGCTGTTTGGAAAAGTAAAATCCGGGCAGGTTCGTTTTTTGATTGGCTCAACAGCAAAAATGGGTGCGGGAACCAATGTGCAGGACCGTCTGATTGCCCTGCATCATCTGGATATTGGCTGGAAACCGTCTGACTTGGAACAGAGAGAGGGACGTATTATCCGTCAGGGAAATCATAATAAAAAGGTTCATATTTTCCGATATGTAACAGAATCCACATTCGACAGCTACATGTGGCAGCTAATCGAGAACAAGCAGAAATTCATTTCCCAGATTATGACCAGTAAAGCACCTGTGCGAAGCTGTGAAGATGTGGATGAAGCGGCACTTTCTTATGCGGAGGTCAAGGCACTTGCAACCGGAAATCCGGCAGTAAAAGAGAAGATGGCATTAGATGTGGATGTGGCAAAATTAAAGCTTTTAAAAGCTAATCACATGAATAACCAGTACCGCCTGGAAGATGATATTGCAAGGAATTTTCCGCAACAGATTGCAAAACTGACGGAGATAATTGACAGCTACAAGGAAGACATCGCTCATTTTTCTGAGCATAAAATCACAGATCCAGAGCAGTTTTCTATGGAAATCAGTGGCAAAGTGTTCACAGAAAAGAAAGAGGCAGGAGCGGCTCTTCTGGCGGTCTGCAAAGAAATTAAGTCTGTGGATGCAGCTATGGATATTGGAAGCTATCAGGGATTTAACATGAGAATCCAATTCGACAGTTGGAGCAAAGAGTTTATCCTGTCTGTAAAGCATGAATCGGTAGCTAAAGTTCGATTGGGAGCCGATGCTCTAGGAAATATCACTCGTATCAATAATCTTTTAGAAAGTTATCCGGAGAAACTGGCAGAAGCAGAACAACGGCTGGAAACGGTACAGGAGCAGATGACAAACGCCAAAGAGGAAGTCGGGAAGCCATTTCCAAAAGAAGAGGAACTGAACCAAAAACTGGAGCGACTGTCAGAGTTAAATGCACTTCTCAATATGGATGAACGGGAAGATACAGAAACAGAGCAGTCGGAATCAAAAGAGAAAGAAGAAAGACCGGCACGAGGTTCTATCCATGAGAAACTGCAGATTTATAAGGAAAAGAGTCAGCGGGAAAGTGAAACTGGCAAGGAAACCAGAAAACGGGACTTCGGTCTGGAATAAAGAGGAAAGATGGCATAATTTGGTAGAAGAAGGTTCTGTCGGTTATGCCATTTTTTAGAACACAGGAGGAATTTATATGGCAAGAAACAGGATAACGGGTAGAGAAACACAGAAAATGCAGGAATACACGCAGGGACAGATCAGTCAGGCAGAGCGTAGAGGCATAGAATTTCCAACAGATGTAAAAGAACAGCTTTTTGAATATGCGAATCTGATCGGTGAGGAAGAGAAAGTTAGGACTCTGGTAAGAAATCTAGCAGATGCAGTGATCCAGGCAGATGAAGAAGGGGTAGAGGATCTACTGGATGATGCAAGAATGGATATTCAGGATCTACCAGATCCAACCATAGGTAAGCTGGAATTACGTGATTATGGATATACAGCAGAAGACATGGTGCCGCTTAGAAAAGAAGCAGCTTTGGATTATCACAGAATGGGTTCTAAGATTTATTGCCTGGGCAGCGATGGCAGCAAGGGAGAGTATGCAAGTAAAGAAATGATACAGGCGCATGAAGGTCTGTTTGGCATGGAATCGCAGATGTGGGAACGGATAGAGGAGAATGACCTGGATTATGCCGATGAAGATTTTGGAGCATTTCAGGAGCCTATGAGTGTCATTGAGCAGGAAGAAGCACTGAAATTATACGATGCCGGAGCAGATATCTATCTGATCACTAATTTTTCATCACCAATGTATGTCACGGAACGCATGGAAATTGAACGAGGACCGGAGCATTATCAGATGTCTATGACAGAACTGGAGCGTTTCCGTAACCTGGAATGGGAAATGCAGAAATATCCGCAGATTCAGTCTTTGAAAGAGGCAAACCTGTTGTTAGGAACAAGGCGAACCTTTGGTATTTATCAGATCAAGGACGATTCACCGGGCGAAAACTATGCATTTATGAATATGCGCTTTATTGAAAGTCATGGTATGCAGATAAAAAAAGAAGATTATAAGCTGGTCTATGTTGGGGAATTATCGGGAAATATGTCACTGGATGATATTTTTGAAAGGTTCAACATTGATAGACCGGAAGATTTCCGTGGGCATTCCCTGTCTGTCAGTGATATCATAGTTCTGAATGACGGGGAAAAAGTAACCGCTCATTTTGTAGACAGTATCAGTTTTGAACAGCTGGATTCTTTCCTGAATCTGGAAGAACAGGTTCTTAGTGAACTGGCATATGAGGTAGGAGAACGTTACTTTGCTATTCAGAGAACAGAAGAAGGATATGATTATTCGTTTTACGATGAAGATTTTCGTCTGATGGATGGTGGCGTCTATGAAAATGATCAAATTTCTATTGAAGAAGCGGCAGAGGAACTTCTGGAAGACGAAGGCTGGACTGGAGAACGCATCCGTGGAGATTATGATCAGTTGATGGAAAAAGTAGAAGAAATGGATGAAGTTGTAATGGCAGAGATTCAGAAAAGCCAGGGCGAATATAAGCCTTTGGCAAAGGTGGAGGAACTGGAAGAGGCGAATTATAACATGATTGATAACGTCCTTAATAATATGCCACCGAAGAAAGAGCCTTATCTGGAATATTTCGCCACAGAATGTGATGAGTTCCATGATATGGGAGCTTATGAAAAAAGTACCGATGTTAATCAGATTGCTGCGGTCTATGAAAAATATAGGGAGAATCCTAAAACTGCGTATCTGGGATGCTCAATGGGAATTATTTATCGTGATCCGGAAGACAGTTACTATGATGAAGCCGAATTTGCGATCGTTAAAGGGAATACCGTATTCGGAGATCTGATGGATGATGTTCGATTTTATGGAGAACTTGCACTGGTACGGGAAGGGATCGAGAAAATTCATGAAGCATTGCCGGACTACAAGTATGTACCGATGAGGGATGTTCGAGAAGCAATGTATCCTGAGAAAATGACCACAGAACAGCTGGCAGAGGCACTGGATGAGATTGCAGAAGCTTTTGATCCGTATGAGTATCGAGATAATGTGGAGAGGGGAGAAAATACGGTGCAGGAAGTAATGCTGGATTTGAGAAGTGGAAATATTCATTCCTATATTTCATATCTGAAGGATATTGTAGACGAAGAATGCGATCTGTCTGTTCGTGCAGGAGTATTGATTGAAAGACTGAAAGCCTATGAACCTGAACTTCCAAAGGATATGGAACCAATGGTGTATGTAAACTATTGTGAAGAAAGTGATCTCATGAATCCAAGATGTCAGAAGCTGTCTGAGCTGGATGCAAAAACAGCAGAAATGGATAAAGAATGGTATGCAAAACGTGATCCGAAGACAGAGGAACCTACAAAAATTGCAAAGATATATGTGACTGTATATTATGCGGAAAAAGGTGAACAGATGCTGCATCATTTTAAGAAGTCAATGGATATTGGAAATGGACATGGCGGTATTGTGAGTCAGTTGAAGTATGATAATGAAATGAAGCTTACAGATGAGTATTGGATCAATTACCAGAAAGGCAAAGGAAGTGAAGAGTTCCAAAAGTATATGGAAGATCTGACAGACATGCAGAATCATGTGCTTCCGTATCTGCAGAGTTTTTGCAATCTGGAGGAAAAAGGTGTGAAGGAGAGACGAGAACAGCAGATAGCAGAAAGATATGAAGGAAGAGCAGATGAGAGGGTAACAAGTACCGAAGCGAATGAAGTTGTTAAGGATGTAGGAAAAACAGATAGAAAACCGGCACAGCAGAAGCAGGCGGTAGATGGAAAAGATAAGAAATTATCCATTCATGAACGGCTTGAGATCAATAAGAGGATTATTCAAGAAAAGCAGGGAAAAGATAAAACGGAGAGAGGAGTTGATTTGGGTGTAAGGACAGTGTAGAATAAGCAGAACGAGTCGGAGGTCATGGATGATAACGTGGCTTCCGGCTTTATTGCGTATTGTCGGAAGAATTATAAATGGTATAATGAATGTAAATGCGATAAAAGAATGTCGCCTGTTATGCGACTTCCAAATGAGAAAAGTGTGTTATTCTGAGATCAAACAAGAGGCTAATAGAGTCAGGAGGATGACATTATGAGTAAAAAAGGATATAGCAGACCAGGATTCTTTGGATCCATAAACCATTATGATGCAAACGGAAAAAAGTAGGCGAGAGCAGACCAGGATTCTTTGGTGGTATGAACGACTATGATGCAAATGGAAAGAAAATCGGACATAGTTCGCCTTCCTTTTTTGGTGGTATGAATCATTATGACAATAACGGGCATAAAGTAGGTGAGAGTCGACCAGGATTCTTTGGCGGTTTAAACCATTATGATGACAAGGGGCATAAGCGGGGGCATAGCAATCCAGGATTTTTAGGTGGATTCAATCATTACGGTTAAAACTGCACAGAGAGCAGCACAAGCGGCAAGGGCTGCGGCAAAAGCCGCCGTGGTTACGGTAAAGGCGATTGCCAAAGCGACCGCACTTGCCATTAAAGCGATTATTGCCGGAACGAAAGCCTTGATTGCCGCTATCGCCGCAGGCGGCTGGGTGGCGGTTTTGGTTATTATCGTGATTTGCCTGATTGGTATGATCCTCGGCTCAGTATTTGGCATTTTCTTCTCAGACGAAGATTCCGGCACTGGAATGAGTATGCAGACCGTTGTGCAGGAAATCAATACCGAATACGATACCAAGCTGCAAGAGGAAAAGAACTCGGTATCCTATGATGTTCTTGAAATGAGTGGCAGCAGAGCCGTTTGGAAAGAGGTGCTTGCCGTTTACTCTGTAAAAACGAATACGGATCAAGATAACCCCCAAGAGGTTGCCACAATGGACGATGGCAAAAAGCAACTCTTAAAAGACATCTTTTGGGAGATGAATCAAATATCTTCCCGAACAGAGAGCAAGACCGAAACAGTTATTACCGAAACCGATGACGGACACGGTAATATCGTGGAAACTGAAAGCACGGTCACACAAACCTATCTGTATATTACCGTCAGCCACAAGACTGCCGAGGAAATGGCGGCGCAATATGGTTTTAACGAAGAACAGAAAGGCTACCTCGCTGAACTGCTTGCAGATGAAAACAATTACCTTTGGTCACAGGTGCTTTACGGCATTACAGGCGGCGACGGACAGATCGTGACCGTTGCACTCTCTCTGGTTGGCAATGTGGGCGGTCAGCCGTATTGGTCGTGGTACGGTTTTAACTCCCGTGTAGAATGGTGTGCTTGCTTTGTATCTTGGTGTGCCAACGAGTGCGGCTATATCGACGCTGGAGTTATCCCAAAATATGCAGGCTGTGTCAACGGAGTACAATGGTTTAAGGATCGTGGACAATGGCTGGATGGCAGCGCCGAGCCTGCCCCCGGAATGATTATTTTCTTCGATTGGGCAGACGAAAGTGGTCAGGATGGATTATCCGACCATACGGGTATTGTTCAAAAGGTCGAAAACGGCAAGGTTTATACGGTCGAGGGCAACTCCGGCGACAGTTGCCGAGTCAATGAGTATTCTATCGGTTATTACGAGATTCTTGGCTACGGCGCACCTGCCTATTAAAATACACAAGCCGCCTGCATTTTGCAGGCGGTTGGATTACATATCAGAAAGATATTGTGCCGGTTTGAAAACTAAAAGTCTCAAAATACAGACTTAATAATTGCGATTTCACTCTCAAAGTGCTATAATACAAACTATATTTGGGTGGAGGTGCGGAAATGAAAGTACGGTACAACAAACTTTGGAAACTTCTGATTGACAAGGGAATGAAAAAGAGTCAATTACGAGAAGCGGTCGGGGCAAGCAAAAGTACATTTGCGAAACTCGGAAAAAATGAAAATGTTACCCTTCCCGTGCTGTTGAATATATGCGAATACTTAGAGTGTGATTTTGGCGACATAATGGAAGCCGTACCCGAAAATGAGGTGTAGGATCAATGAACAAGAAGATTTTAATTGTGGATGACGAAAAAGAAATCGTTGATCTGCTTGAAGTGTATTTGAGTAACGATGGTTATTCAGTATATAAATGTTATAATGGGTTAGAGGCGATGAAATGTATCAAACAGTCGCAGATTGATTTAGCGATACTTGATATTATGCTGCCGGATATTGATGGTTTTCGACTTTGCCAAAAAATTCGGGAAAAGTTTTACTTCCCTATTATTATGCTTACCGCCAAAATTGAGGATAGCGACAAGATTATGGGGCTTACGATTGGTGCGGATGATTATATAACGAAACCGTTTAATCCTTTAGAGGTTGTGGCAAGAGTAAAGACGCAATTAAGGCGTTATCAGAGCTATAACAGTCCTAATTTGAGCCAATCCGAAGAAAAAGACGAGTATGACATCAGAGGTCTACTGATAAACAGAGTCAGCCACAAGTGCTACTTGTATGGCAAAGAAATAGCCTTGACTCCGTTGGAGTTTTCTATTCTGTGGTATCTGTGCGAACATCAGGGTAAAGTTGTCGCCTCGGAGGAATTATTTGAAGCCGTGTGGAAAGAAAAGTATCTTCGCAACAGTAACAATACGGTAATGGCGCACATTGGGCGGCTTCGGGAAAAATTGAATGAACCTTCAAAAAATCCGAAGTTCATTAAAACTGTTTGGGGGGTAGGGTATGAAATTGAATAAAAAAGAAAAAAACTATCTGCTCTCTACCTTGTTCAAAGGGTATGTAATTCAATGTGCGATTTGCTCTGTGCTTATTTTTGGCGGTACTTTTCTTTTAGGAATTATGGCAGAGGAAATTCTCCGCAAGTATGTTTTGTATTATTACTTGTATTACAGAACAGTATATCTTTATATAGTGGCTGTAATCGTGTGGGGTGGCTGTATTATATACATGACATACCTACTTTTGAAAAAAGTAGTCGCCTATGTGTACGAGGTACAGGCTGCGACAGGAAAAATGTTCGATCAGAATGTCAGTTACATTGAAATGTCCCCGGAGTTGAGTGAAATCGCCGCTAACATCAATCAGTTAAAACAAGAGGCTGAAAGTAATGCAAGGCTTGCAAAAGAAAATGAGCAGCGAAAAAATGACCTGATTATGTATCTTGCACACGATTTGAAAACACCGCTTTCTTCTGTAATCGGGTATCTTACTTTACTGCGTGATGAGTCGCAAATCTCAAAGGAACTTCGAGAAAAGTACCTTTCAATCACTCTTGGTAAGGCAGAACGGTTAGAGGATCTGATTAACGAGTTTTTCGAGATAACACGATTCAATATATACGATATTACATTACAATACACGAAAATCAATTTAACTCGCCTGCTGGAGCAACTTGTATATGAATTTAAGCCTATGCTCAAATCAAAGAATTTGCAATGTAATCTTTGTGTTGATGATGATATAATGCTTCGATGTGACGCAGACAAAATTCAGCGTGTTTTTGATAACCTTTTGAGAAATGCGGTTATCTACAGTTTTGAAAATACGGATATCACGATCAGCGCACAATGTCAGGAAGATACGGTCAGCATTATTTTTTGTAACCACGGCGATACTCTGCCGGAAGAAAAGTTAAACAGGATTTTCGAGCAGTTTTATCGGCTTGACGCAGCGAGAAGTACAAGCAGTGGAGGAGCTGGATTAGGTTTGGCGATTGCAAAGCAGATTGTTGAACTACACAATGGTACAATCGTTGCAGAGAGCCAAGAGGATCAAAACAAGTTTTCAATTACTTTGCCGTTGGCGTAGGAAAATTGTAAGAATTTGCATAGAAAAAAAGAGGAATATCTTACGAGCAATCAAGAAAATACGGGCTTCTGTTTTGGTACAATAAAAGTATCAAGATAGAGGCTCGTATTTTTTGTGATACAGCATAAGGAGGAATGATGAAGTTGCTAAGAAAACAAATGCTGCTATGTTCTATTTTGTTTCTTGTATTTACGCTATCTGCCTGCTCTGCAATTGGGCAGACAGACGAAAACAATCTTACAGATAGCGCAACATCCGCAGAAAAAACGGTATCAGTTGTACGAGGGACAATTACTCCAACCGTTTCAACGCAAACGACTATTGTTCCGGCAGTACCGTTTATTATTTTCTCACCCGAAAATGGCATATTTAATACAGCGGTAGAATTAGAAGAAAAAATCACTGCCGGGCAAATTATTGGAACTGTGAACGGCAAAGAATTGAAATCTCCGGTGGATGGTACAATTACCTCTATTGCCCCATCCAATGAAAGCGTACCGAGTAATTATCCCGTAGCGATAGTGCATTATACAGGATTTGCCCTCAATGTAGAGGCAGATAATTTTTTGAGTACCTTACCGGAGTATGCAGAGTTGAAAGCAAAATTTCAAGTATATGATGGTGTAGGACCAACCGATATGATTGCCGTGGTGTCGCCTGCCGCAGATGAAAATGCGTTTACGGGAATCGTGCCGCAAGAGGGCATTCTGCAATGCTTGATCAGTCAAACAGTCGATGTGAAATCGGGGCAAAGTGCAACGGTAGTCATAACGGCGACAACGAGAAATGATGTCCTTATATTGCCGCTGTCGGTAATAGCGGGTAGACAAGGGACGGGATTGGTTACTGTAATTACTCCGAATGGAGAAAGAGTGGAAACAAAAGTGACATTGGGTGTGACAGACGGAGCCAATATAGAAATACTGTCCGGCTTAGAGGAGGGCGATGTAGTTTCTGCTACTCCGCCAAACCTTGATCCGAGGGGGATTTGATAAAATGAAAGGAATTTCCGAAAAGACTTTAATCAAAATAAAGGATTTGAAAGCAAGCGTCAAATTGAATAATGGCGATATGCTGACAACAGTAACCAACGCTAATATGGAATTGCAACGAGGGCGCAGTTATGCCATTGTCGGAAAGTCCGGCTCAGGCAAAACAAGCCTTATATCCATTATTGGCTTGTTAAATCGGGAATATGAGGGCGAGTACCTTTATGATGGTATATCTATTTCTGCTTTGAAAGACCGTGATCTGTCTATACTGCGAGCCAATAATATCGGATTTGTATTTCAGAACTACTCTCTGATTAAGCACTTGCGGGTATGGGAAAATATCGAATTACCCCTACTCTATGCCAAAAAGTCGTTTACCGCCAAACAGCGTCACGAGATAATTACAGGCTTGCTAAAAAGTGTCGGCTTAGAAAGCAAGGAAAATGATTACCCAATCAATTTGTCCGGCGGTGAACAACAAAGAGTTGCAATCGCAAGGGCGCTTGCAGTATCTCCGGAAGCCATTTTATGTGATGAGCCTACGGGAGCGTTGGATAAAAAGACGGGAACGCAGATTATGGAACTGTTGCACAGCGTCGTAAAAGAAAATGGAATTATGCTGCTGTTGGTTACGCACGATCCTGATATTGCAGATACCTGTGATACGATTTTTGAAATGGATGGAGGGAGGATAACTTGTGCTAAAAATGATACTTAAAGACCTTCGTCTGTCTCCACTTAGAAGTATTCTGACAAGTGTTTCAATGCTTGTAGGCATTATCGCAATGCTTGGATCGGTATTAGTTGGTACGCTTGGACGGGAGTATTTGATTTCCGTAAACGCACAGGTATATGGCTGGTCACCTACTTACTCATTCGTGATAACGGAATCCGATTTTCACGATAGAAATAAAATGGAACAATTATTCCAGAGATTTGAAGCCATTGATGATGTAGCCGCTGTTACTTTTTCTATGGGAGAAGATATTCGATTTGCACCAATGAAAGATTTAACGCCAATACCGCCGAATGATGTTTACCAAAACCTGATGGCTTTTGATTTAGTTTGCACCACGGAGGCATATAGTCAAGTCTATAATCTTCCAATGACATCCGGTAGATGGTTAGAGCCTTCGAGTGAGGGCGGATCGCTTGAAGTGGTCATAAACAAAGAAGCTAAAAACTATTTTAATGATTCGCCCTATGCTGCAGGAAATGTAAAAAGCACACTTTCGTTAACCCCATTCAATATTGTCGGAGTAGTAAACGATGGCAGGGATTTTCCGACTATCTATGCGGATTCTGCGGCGATCCTCAATTTCGCACCAGCAATGTGGCAAGTACAAAATGCAAATGTGTATTGGCATCCCACAACAGGACTGACAATCGAACAGATACATTCTGCCCTTGGCGACATTTTGACTGATACCATTGGCGGTTACTGGGAAAGTGCTGGGCGGAGTGATATTGGAGATACCTATGATTCGGTATTGTCCATACTGCAATTAGGGCTTTTGGTTACTTCGCTTTTGTTGCTGTTTGTTTCCGTATTAGGGCAGATCAATATCGGACTATCTTCATTGGAACAGCGCACACATGAGTTGCTGATCCGCAGAGCGATAGGTGCTTCACGAACAAATATTGTGGCATTGGTTTTAGGCTCACAGTTGATTTTATCAATATTCGTTTGCTTTGCAGCTATTTTGATTTCGCTGATTTTGGTGCATTGTATTGGAGCGTTGCTCCCTGTGGATTCCCCGGTGGGAACACCGAGTTATCCAATCAGCGTTGCTGTTGTTGCAGTTGCTGTGTCTGTGCTTACAGCATTATTGGGCGGATTATTACCAGCATTGAAAGCAGCAAAATTAGAGCCTGCATTGGCTCTTAGATAATAAAACTCAATTCAAGGAGGAAACAAAATGAAACGAACAATCTCAAAATCCGAAAGACCGTACAGACTGTTATTGTGTGTTATGATTTCTTTGCTGGTGATTATGCTGGCAGGCTGCTCCACTTCTTCGGACTCCGACACAAACACAAGAGGTTTCACGGACTTTGCTACCATTGAAGAAGAATACCTAACGACCATTGAGAGTTTGAATTGGCCGGAGGGCTTTACGCCGCCTGATGCTTTGGAAGGCGAAGATACGGGAGCGTCTTTTCAGATAGGATATGGCGATACAAGAGCATCTAACCTTTGGGAATATTCTTGGATGCAGGAATGGCTTGATACTTACAATACGGATTCGGAAAGGGCGGCAAAAGCCTTAGCTGAACTCGAAAAAGCCTTTGATATGCCTTATATGGGAACAGATCGCTGTGATGACGCCACACGCAAATATCTTCGTGATAATATTGATAAAGCTAAGTTGGGAGATCCGTCTGGATTTACAGAGTGTATTCAGGCAAATTATGCCGATTAAAAATGGCACATAGGAGTTTTGGTGTTGGGAGGTGAGCACATATATGCAGAGAAAACGCCGTAAGAAAAAACGATTTGGAGTATTTTTGTTTTTGCTTGTAGTTTGTATCGGCATAGGTATAATGTTTGTGCCGTGGGCAATGCAGCCGGAAAATTTCAGAGAGGTAAAGAATAAAATAAATGGTTTTCTCTACAAAGAAGATTTTCCTGACTCTTATAATGCAAAATCGCTGATTTTGGTGGATTGTTCTGATGATGAAATATTTGTTTCAAAAAACGAGAACGAGCCACAAATTCCTGCAAGTTTAGCCAAGCTGTTTGTTATTGAGTATGCGTCAACTTTAGCAGACCTTGATAGTATCGTTGTTGCAGACTATGGTGCTATTTCACTCACGAAACCTGGCTCGTCTGTTGCTCAAATCAAGGAAAAAGAATACTTTTTACACAATCTATTTGCGGCAATGTTAGTACCGTCAGGGAATGACGCAGCTTATGTGGTTGCTGATTATTGTGGAGGATTACTTTCGCCGCAAGCAGAAAGCTGTCAAGAGCGTGTGAGGATTTTCATGGAGAACTTAAACCTGCATTTGCAACAGCAGGGGTACTTAGACACAGTTTTATATGATCCGAGTGGTTTTGATATGGAGGCACTTACCACCACTTTAGATTTGAAAGAAGTAGTATATCGGTTGTTGGAATACTCGTGGTTTAGAGAAATTGTATCTCAAAACACTTATACGGCAACACTGCCTGATGGCAGTACACAAATATGGCAGAATACAAACGCCTTCCTTGATCCGACATCCGAATATTACAACGAAAATGTATGCGGAATTAAGACTGGCTCTCTGTCTGACGACTATAACTTGATTGTGCTTTATCAGCAGCACGGAAAAGAGTTTTTGATATGCAGTTTAGGCTCTCAGTCCGATTCCTCTCGTTATGACGATGTGAATTTTATTCTGAAAACGATTGATGAATCGTATTATCTCACGCAATAAATCTTATGTTGTCCAAGACAAAAAAACTAACCAAGGGGGGTGATAATATCGGACGAATCGTAATAATGGAGTTCAAAGCACAAGACTCAACAGCCTTTGACGATATGCTGGCTTTTGTAAAACAGCACCCTGATTTTGAAAAATTAGAGATTTCATATGAGCCGACATTATCCCTTTCCGGCTTAGAAATCAATTTGAGCCGGCGCAGAGTTATCAATAACGGTCAGGAAATTGAACTGACCGTCAAAGAGTACGATATACTCTGCTTGCTCGCAGCCAATAAAGGTCGTGTTCTTACATACGAGCAGATTTATGATAAGGTGTGGGGCGAAATATCAGCAGGCAATGTGGTCCTATGTCAAGATTTAGTACAAGTTAAAATAAGAAATTTCTCCCTATTTTAACCTGCCAGAAGCTCAGCCTC